>CAZKPH010000033.1:0-12986 GCA_964554605.1 uncultured Ferruginibacter sp. | reverse complement strand
TGGTAGCGAGCAGGTATTCGGGTACTCCGTTCCAAGCCTGGTAGGTTTTTTCCTTTCCGGAAAAAATATTTAATCTGAGCGAAGAGTTTTTGTTAATGTAAGCAGAAGAAAAATAGAAAGACTGAAGGTCGCTCCTGGCTCTGTCGATATATCCGTCGCTGGCAACACGGCTTAGCCGGGCATCTACAGTGAAGTGGCTATTTAGCAATCCTGTTCCAGCTTTGACTGTATTCCTCCATGTGTTGAATGATCCGTAAATTGTACTTGCCTCACCATATGATTTTACATTCAGTTCATTGGAGGATAAACTGATAGTGCCTCCAAACGACCCGGCACCATTAGATGAGGTTCCGACACCTCTTTGAACCTGAATGGAACCTGTGGAAGATGCAAAGTCGGGGAGGTCTACAAAGTAGGTTACAAGGCTTTCCGCATCATTGTATGGAATACCGTTGACTGTGACATTGATCCTTGAAACATCTGTGCCACGTATATGGATTCCAGTATAACCTACTCCATTTCCGGCATCTGAGTTAACAACTACTGACGGTGTCATATTGAGGAGATAGGGAAGGTCCTGTGCAACATTATTTTTTTCTATCTCTCTCTTTGAAAGATTAGATTTGGAAAATGGCGCTTTATCTGCCGCTCGAATAGCCATTACTTCCACAGGTTGAAGAACGGTTGTGTCAGTCAGTTTCTTTGGTTCCTGCCCCAATAGCCAGGCAGATGCAGTACACAGGAAAGCAGTGCAAAAAGTTTTTTTCATTTCGTAAAAAATTAGCTGAAATTCCGGTAGAGGATCCGGTATATAGTATTCTCCCTTCGCAGGCATTACCCTGAGCAGGTTATCGGGTGTTATCTCAGCCTTCTGTGTTACAGAAAGCACCCCGGAAATTCAGACGGTTAAAAGATCATTTACGAGACAAAAATAGAAAGTTTTTTATAATTCGCTATTTTATTTTACGAAATCGTTTTCGGGAATGCAGTTTTTTATTTGCCGAAGGCCCATAAAAGAAAATCAGGGAATACTCTTGACCATGAAGCAATATCATGTTTCCCTGCTGCATTTTCGGTATATACCAATGCTGTTTCGGGGCATATATGCTTGTTCTTAATTATGCTCATCAGGTCTTTGGTATCATCAATAACGTCAATAATGCCATCTTTATCCCGGTCGTTCGTTTCTTCTTTTGCACCTGCATAAAACCAGTAAGAAAGTTTGGGCCTTTTTCGGGAAGTATTGATTTTGCTGATGATGATCCTGTCTGCCTGGTCAGAATAATCAGGATTGTTCAGGTCTTTATCCCGCCACCAGAATGAACCGGAGAAAACCCCGACTTTATCAAACCGGTCTGCATGGTTCCATGCAATATCAAATGCAGAAAGTCCGCCGGTGGAGCATCCGGCAATTACAACAGAGTTGAACGATCGGAAACCGGATTGCTTTTTTATGTAAGGGTAAAGCTCATCTGCGACGAATGCATCATATTTTTCAGCATCTATTCCCCTGCTCTGGAAATCAGGATATCCCGCCACCCCGTATTCCTGCATCCTGTCGTATGCATGGATGGCAACAATCAATAAAGGCCCTATACGTTTATTTTTATAAAGGCTGTCAGTTATTTTTTTTACCCTAAGCTGCTCAGCATCTTGCCCATCGTTGAGTAAAAGAAGATTCATCTCTTTCTTATTATCCGGGAGGGGTGTGCTGATTATTGTAAGTTTGATATGTTGCTGAAGGTGCCTGCTGTAGATTTCGTCTTCCTTCTGCTTTACAGATTTTGTGCAGGAGAATAATGCCGGAAAGATAAGAGCTGGTGCCAAAAGGCGGACAAAATCATTTTTCATACAAATAAATTTCGGTACGAATGTATAATATTTGGGTGCAATACTGAAAACTATTACCTTTGCACCGCGAAGTAGAGCAGCGGTAGCTCGTCGGGCTCATAACCCGAAGGTCACTGGTTCGATCCCAGTCTTCGCAACAAAGTAAATGGCTCTTTCCGGGAGCCTTTTATATTTTAACACGGTATGTGGTTTTTTGTATAAACATGTGGTTATGTTGACGATATAATTTATGTTGTAAAAAACTGGTTACTGCCATTTGATGTTATTTGTTATTCCTGTGACAGTGTCGGGAATTTGATCACCTCCTTTTCTTCTACGGTTTCCTTCAGGAGGGACTCAGCCTCTCTGGCCTTCACCCGTTTTTAATGGTAAAAAATGAAATCAGGATTTGTAAATATTTTTGGAAGGCCCAATGCGGGAAAGAGCACACTGTTGAATGCTCTTATGGGAGAGAAACTGGCAATTGTATCGCATAAGGTACAGACTACACGCCATCGTATCAAGGCAATACTTACTGATGAAGATTGCCAGGTTATTTTTTCGGATACACCCGGGATCATCGAACCAAAATATAAATTGCATGAGAAAATGATGCAGGCTGTGAAGAATAGCCTTGAAGATGCTGATGTAGCATTGTTGATAACAGATGCAAAAGAAGACCCTGAAGAAAGCGATTCGGCATTTATGTCCCTGAAGCTTAAGGTTCCTGCTATTGTGGTTATTAATAAATCCGACATTGTGTCTCCGGAAGATATAAAAAAGCGGGAAGGTTTCTTTCAGGCGAAACCTTATTGCAGGCATGTAGTTACAATATCGGCCTTACGAAAGAAGGGGATATCCCAGTTACTTTCATTAATAAAAGAATTACTTCCTGCTGGGGTTCCGTTTTATAATGAGGAAGACATAAGCGACCTGCCAACAAAATTCTTTGTAAGTGAGATTATCAGGGAAAAAGTTTTTCATCTATACGGTGAAGAAGTCCCTTATCATACCACTGTCCTGGTTCAGGAATTCAAAGAGAAGTCGACACTGATAAAGATTGTAGCGGATATTATTGTACATAGAGAAACACAAAAAGGGATTATTATAGGTGAAGGCGGTAAAATGATCAAACAACTGGGAACAATGGCTCGTAAAGATATTGAGGCATTCCTGGGGAGCAAAGTTTTTCTGGAATTATATGTAAAAGTAAGGCCAAAGTGGAGGGATAATGAAATGCAACTGCGTGAATATGGCTATTGATTTTTGTAATATTATTTAAAATTCAGGATTATGTATACTGTAGCAATAGTAGGCCGGCCGAATGTAGGTAAAAGTACTTTTTTCAACCGAATGCTTGAAGAAAGGAAGGCTATCGTGGATGATATCAGCGGTGTAACCAGGGACAGGCAATACGGGATGGCAGAGTGGAATGGCAAAACATTCAACCTTATTGATACAGGTGGTTTTGTCCCTAAGAGTGAAGATATTTTTGAAATAGAGATACGCAAACAGGTATTGATAGCATTGGACGAAGCGGATGTTATTATTTTCATGACTGATGCAGCTACAGGAATAACCGACCTGGATGAGTCTATGGCGGAAATACTGCGGAAAACTTCAAAACCCTTATTTCTTGTAGTCAATAAAGTAGATAACCACGGGAGATTGCTGGAAGCATCCGAATTCTACAGCCTTGGATTTGAACACATTTTTTTCCTTTCGTCTATCAGCGGGGGAGGTACGGGAGAATTATTGGATGCAATTACCGCATTGATGCCAGAGAACCTTCCTGAAGATATGGAAACACCGAAAGACTTGCCACGGTTTGCTATTATCGGGCAGCCGAATGTAGGAAAGTCTTCCTTACTGAATGCATTGACAGGCCAGGAAAGGACTATTGTCAGTGATATTGCCGGCACAACACGAGACACAATTCATACCCATTATAAGCTTTTTAACAAAGAATTTATGCTTATTGATACGGCTGGTATCAGGCGAAAGGCCAAGGTAAATGAGGATTTGGAATTCTATTCCGTAATAAGGGCTGTAAAAGCGATAGATGAAGCGCATGTATGTTTGTTGTTGCTTGATGCGCAAAAAGGGGTAACGGCACAAGACCTTAATATTTTCTCAACAGTAGTAAAAAAAGGGAAGGGGATTGTTATACTGGTTAACAAATGGGATATCATTGAAAAAGAAACCAATACCGCCAGGGATTATGAAAAGGAGCTTAAAGCCAGGTTTGCCCCTTTCAGCGATATTCCGGTTATTTTCATTTCCGCAATTGACAAGACCAGGATATTCAAAGCCATAGAAACAGCACTTGAAGTATTTGAAAACAGACAACAGAAAATATCTACTTCCCGCCTGAACGATGTGATGCTGAAAGCTGTTGAAAACTACCGCCCTCCGGTTGTAAGAGGCAACCTGGTGAAAATCAAATATGTAACACAATTACCGGTAGCTGTTCCGTCTTTTGCATTCTTTTGTAACTACCCGGATGATATAAAGACTCCTTACCGGAATTATCTTGAAAATCAGATCCGGCAGCATTTCAGGTTTACAGGTGTCCCGATAAGAATTTTCTTTAGAAAAAAATAATTTTTTACTGTTTTTTTTGTTAAATGCCATTTTTTTATTGAAAAAGAAACAATGTTGATTTTTTTTTAATAAAATACTTGCACATTTCGATTATAGATGTAATTTTGGCACCAATTTCAAAAACTAAAAAAAAGTACAATGAAAAAATTATTTGCCATTCTTGCTGTTGCCGGTGCTTTAACAGCTTGTAACAATGCTGCTCCCAAAACTGATGCTGCTGCTGATTCAGCTAAAATAGCTGATTCTATTGCTGCTGCTGCTAAAGCTGCTGCTGATACTGCTGCTAAGCATGCTGATACTACTAAGACTTTGGTAGATACAGCTAAAGCTGCTGTGAAAGAAGCCGGAGCAAAAGTAGTTGATGCTGCTAAAGGTGCTGCTAAAGAAGCTGGCGCAAAAGTAGTTGATGCTGCTAAAGAAGCTGTAAAACACTAAGAATAATTGTATTCAGATATTCTTCTTTAATGAAGCAAAATCCCCTGATTCGGATCAGGGGATTTTTTATTGAATTAAAATTCTATTTGAATGGAATTGTAAGTTTGTATGTTTCGCAAAAGAATTGCTTCCTCTAAATGATTATCTGGAGAATTTGTTTCTATTGCCGCTATTATTCCTGTTATATCCTCCTTCGGAAAAGTTGCGGCGTGGAGCGAAATTGCCTCCCGTCCTGGGGGGATTATTAAAAGTCCTTTCCTGGGTAGGGGCTGATGGCTTGTTTTCGGCCTCCTTAACTACGAGGCTTTTTCTTCCTATTGGTAATCCATTCAGGCCTTCTATCGCTTCCAGTCCTTCTTCCCTGCTTAGCATTTCAACAAACCCAAACCCTCTGCTCTTACCGGTAGCTTTGTCCATAGCTACCTTGGCAGATGTTACGGTGCCAAATTTTTCAAAAAATTCTTCTAACTCCGCATCATCCATATCGTGAGGCATACCGGCTATAAATATTTTCATGTACTTTATTTTGGTGCTGTAAATGTAGGAAACTTATTTCTATTTCTGGAAAAATGGGCAACATTATGCTGTTTATTATATAAGGACTACTATGTGTCTTATACAACTGGTTATTTAGTTTGTGATATTTTTCTGTTTTTATTTTTTCTGTTTCTCCAGATGAGAAATCCAGTGACGGGTAGCGAAGCTGCTAACAAGCTTCCTGCAAAAGCTAGTATTTTACCTGGTATTCCTGCGATTGCTCCAGTGTGGATATCATAGTTTAATCTCATGGCCTTATCTGCTGCGGATGCTTTGCTGATTTTTCCGAAGGGATGACTGGCATTCAATTCCTGCAATGTATTTATATCAAAATACCTGTATTCTGTTTTCCAGTATGTTTTTTCACTCGGATTTAATGCTACTGTTATAGCTGATGAATCATTTTCAGGGAAATGGATCTCAAAAGACCCGGATGATTGTTTTTCATGGAAAAGGTTTAGCCATAATTGATCTGTTGGCCAACGGGTATCTTTGCTGTTGCTTTTCCCGATAGACAATGGTTCATAATACTGTACCAGCTTCTTTCCACCCGAACTGATTTTATAAACACAATCTGCAAACCATTGGAATCCCCATACTAACCCGGTCAATGCAATAAAGATTGTCACCCACGAAATATAAAAACCGATAACACTATGAAGGTCATAACTGCGCCTTTGTATACTGCCTCTCCATTTTATTTTGAATCGTTGCTTTGCTGCTGAACCGTTGCGTGGCCACCACAATACAATTCCCGTCAGGATCATTATAAGGAAAATCAGCGTCCCGGATGCTATTATCGGTTGGCCAATGGAGGGTGGGAGCCAGAGATAATAGTGCCCCATTATTATTATACGGAAAAAATCAGCATTCATGTTTTTTACATGCAAAATTTTTCCAGTGTGAGGATCTGCAAATACGAGATAATAATAATCCTGGCCGTAGAAACTGGCAATGGCGCTTTTATTTTCTGCACCGTATTTCACGCTATGTATTTTTTTACCGGGTAATGCACTTTCTGCCGTTTCCCTGATAACAGAAGGAGGAAGGTATTCTTTCTGCTGTTGGGCAACATGCCGGTAGGGCTGCAATGACTCTATTTCCTGCTGGAAGGCAAGCAGGCATCCGGTAATGCCCAAAAAGAATACGATAATGCCGGATACAAGTCCAAGCCATCCATGTAATATCCTCAATATTTTCTTAATGCTGTAAGACATTTTAACTGGCAGGTTAAATGAGAACAGGCCTTGATTGCATAGGCCTGTTCAATAATGTTTTTTTTTAAAACTTGTATCCGACAGTGAAGCGGAAATTGGTTCCGGTTTCGGCCTGCCAATAGTAATAGTTCCCCCAGTTGTAATAAGCGCCTGAGTATAAATAACTGTTGAGGATATTATTTACTACAAGATTAAATGATATCTTTTCTTTCGCATACGAGATACCTCCGTCAAGCCGGAAATAATCAGGTAACTGTTGCTCCGAATTATCGAATACGTACCACGGAGCCCTTTTAGATTGTAATTGATACCCGACGGAGAATCCAAGCCCTGCTAATGCACCTTTGTCTAACCTGTAGTTGAGCCACGTATTTTGTACATGTTTGCTTGAACCGGCCACCTGGTTGCCAATTACATTGGGGTCACTGTCCTTGGTGATCTTAGCTTCTGTAAAAGCATAATTGATGATTACATCCAGGTTATCTGTCAGTTTCCCTTTTATATCTGCTTCAATGCCCTTAGTTCGTTGTTGCCCGCTTTCCCTGCTGAAATAGCCGCCATTATTTACATCGGGATGGTCGATATCAGTTGTAAGCATATTGTTTCTTGTAATCTGGTATATTGTCAATCCTGAATTCCATTTTCCATTAAGCCAGTCTTTCTTTATACCCAATTCAAGATTGGCACCAACGACAGGATCAAAGCTTTTACCTTGCCAGTCGTGCCCAAAATTTTCAATCATTGCCTGGTCGTATACAAAATAGGCTGCAGTGTTTTTGTCAATCGACCAGCTAAGCCCTATACGGGGAGTAATCCTTTTATGATCGACACTACCGGAATACGGGTCGGTTGTCTGAAACCTGGTATACCTGCCGGCAAAAGTGAAGCGGAGTTTATTGTTTAGCACAGATAACTCATCTTGTACATAATATCCCTGATAAATATTATAATATCTTACGCCTCTTTCCCTGATGGGCAATTCCCTGTCAAACGGAGCAAGTGGGGCTGTTAGCCCATAGATTGGGTTATAAATGTTGAAAGGGGAACCTATTGGTTTATTCTGGCTCCAGTCGTGATAATAATCTTTACTGCTCATATCAACGCCGGCAAGTAGTTTATGAAGCACTATTCCGGTATTGAATTGCCCGTTAATAAACATTTGCCCTCCTTTTGTTATTCCCAGTACATCCCAGTTGCTTGCAGCACGCTGGATAAAGCTGTCATTTCCGGTTGTGAAACCCGACGGCCACAGGGAAAGGCCTTTCTGGTCATATTGTATGAAGGAAGTTTGGGCAGTAAATTTCCAATTATTATCAATTTTGTGTTCAAACAGCCCCAGGATATTATTTTCCGTCATACGTGTTGAAGGGAGATTCGGTTCCGAGAAAGTGAAATTTCCCGGCAGATCGGCATAACCTTTTTTTGAGAACAGATAATTAGTCCCGATAGGGCTTGTAAGAACCGACTGGTGCGAATATTCCAATGTTATACTACTCTTATTGTCGATCAGATATTTTATAACGGGTACAAAACCATATCTGTTATTGTAATCATACGGCCTGTGGGATCCTTTTACCTGTCCCATAATATTCAGGCGGTATTGTATTTTTTTGTTGTTTGCAGCCACGCCGTCAATATCAGCAGTTGCCCTGTAAAGGTCATAACTGCCGAGTGATAACGATATTTCTCCTTTGTTCCTGCCACTGGGTTTCTTTGTGACAATATTATAAAAACCGCTGGGGTCCCCATTAGAAAGCATGAACCCGGCAGGGCCTTTGATAAATTCAATTCTTTCAACCATGCTCATATCCTCAGTAAGTGGCCCCCAGTCCGTAGTTACATTCAGCCCGTTTCTGAATGCACCGACACGGCTGCCCCGCATTGTAATCCTGGCATAATTATCCCAATGTTCAACTTTAGCGGCACCGCTTACATTTCTGGTAACACCTTCAAGCATATCAAAAATTTGCTGGTCACTGATTGTTTTGGCAGTAAGGACTTGTATGTTTTGCGGAATCTCCAAAATGGGAGTTGTCAAACGCAGCGATGCGGAAGTACGGTTGGTTTTAAAGTTATTTTTATTACTCACCACTACCACCTGGTCCAGTTCATTATTTGTTAGGTCCAGTTTAATGTGTAGGGAAATATTTCTCCCGTTTTCTACTGATATTGTTTGTTCCTGATCCTGGTATCCGATAAGGCTTATAATAATATCGTAAACACCAGATTTGAGATTATGTATTGAAAACCGCCCTTTGTTGTCCGTCACGGCATTTCTGGATGTGTTTTTTATCAATACCGTAACTCCTTCGGCAGGGATACTGTCTGTCGTAATAATCATCCCCGATACGGATCCGGTTTTTTCCTGTGCTTTTAAGAATGAGCAGGAAAGAGTAAGAAATAAAAATAGCGTTGTTGTTTGTTGGATTATCTTTTTCATTTTTAGTTTATTAGTTGGGATGCAAATCTGTATTTACATCTGCAGAAACTAAAAACTAATCGGGAAATGTTTTTACGTAATCAGGAAAGACAGGTATTCATTAAGCCTCCGGCCGTTTATGAAATACATAATTTCTCCATTTATCGATTACTTGTTGCATATCGGTGGGGATATTACTTTCAAAGCGGAGCGGCTTTCTGGTAGATGGGTGTATAAAGCCTAGCTCTTTGGCGTGTAGTGCCTGCCTTGGGCATATAGCGAAACAATTCTCTACAAATTGTTTGTATTTTGAAAAGATAGTCCCTTTTACAATTTTGTCGCCTCCGTAAAAATCATCGTTGAATAAGGGGTGCCCAATATGCTGCATGTGTACGCGTATTTGATGGGTGCGGCCTGTTTCCAAACGGCATTCTATTAGCGTTACATAATTAAAGCGTTCCAGCACTTTATAATGTGTAATAGCTTCTTTACCGTGTTCGCCGTCAGGGTAAGTTGTAAATAGTTTACGAAATCGCTGGTGCCTGCCTACATGCCCGGTGACGGTACCTTCTTCGCCTTCAAAATCACCCCATACGAGTGCCACATAACGCCTGTATACAGTATGATCAAAAAATTGCTTTGCAAGGTCATTCATTGCTTTGGGAGACTTTGCAACTACCAATAGCCCACTTGTATTTTTGTCGATCCTGTGTACAAGCCCCAGGCGAGATAAAGGAACCTCATGTTTTTCATTGTTTTTCTCCTGGAAATGATAAGCTATCCCGTTTACTAACGTTCCAGAATAGTTGCCACTTCCCGGGTGTACAACCATGCCGGCAGGTTTATCCACAATCATTAAATGGTCGTCTTCAAATACAATATTGAGAGGTATATTTTCCGGGATGATCTCTGTTGTATCCGGGCTCTTATTATCAAATACAATAATTTTGTCAGAAGGTTTAATCTTGTAATTCGATCTGACAGGTTTGTCATTCACCAAAACCCATTCATTTTCGATGGCTTGCTGTATCTTATTTCTTGTGGCTCCTTCAATACGCATCATAATGAACTTATCAATACGCAGCGGTTCCTGCCCTTTATCTACTTCCAGCACAAGTTTTTCATACAATTCTTCATTTTCGGATATGTCTATTTCTGTTTCAGGCACAATACAGTATTTTATTTTTTAATATAATTCGTATTCCTGTGTGGAATACTAAATATTTATCTTTGCAAATTAAAGCAATTGTAATGGATAAGCAGAAAATCTACTTTCAGGATATGGGAATCATTGATTATAAAGAGGCATGGGATTATCAGGAATCTTTATTGAAATCTAATGTGGAATACAAAGCTGAAAGAAAGAATATATTGCCATTGGACAGGGCAACTAATCATTTCCTGCTTTTCTGCGAGCATCCGGCGGTATACACACTGGGAAAAAGCGGGGATGAAAGTAACATATTAATCAGTGAGGAAGATATGGAACAGCAACATATCCAGTACTATAAAACAAACAGGGGAGGAGATATTACATTTCATGGCTTGCAACAAATAGTTGGTTATCCGATATTGGATCTTGAAAAATTATATACAGATATAGGTCGCTATCTTAGGGAATTAGAAGAAGTAATAATTCTCACATTAGCAGATTACGGTATCAAAGGAGATAGAAGCCAGGGGGAGACAGGCGTGTGGATTGATCCGCATTTGCCCGGGAAGGTACGCAAGATTTGTGCTATGGGTGTCAGATGCAGCCGATGGGTTACCATGCATGGCTTTGCCCTTAATGTTAATACCGACCTAAGTTATTTTGATAATATTATTCCGTGTGGCATACAAAACAAGCAGGTCACTTCCATGCAGCGTGAACTAGGGCAGGCTTTAAACTACCAGGAGGTGAAGGAAAAATTAAAAAAACATTTCTCTGCTGTATTTGGGCTTGAACCCGATAGTATATTCCCGCCTCAGTTTTTGAGGAAAAATTCTTAACCGGGGCCCTGTTTTTTATATGTTTCTTTGGGAATAAAAAATTTATGCTTTTCCAGGATATCATCTCCCTCGAAAAGTACAAAGTGGAACCATCCCGAATGCCGGAAATTTACTTTTTCAAGGATCAGGTAAGGTTCTTTGATATCTTTTATCTGGAACAGATAGTGGTTATTTTCATCATAAAATTTTACCGATATTTTTTTCCCGCTACTTGCAGGAATATTGATAATGACATTATTATCCTTACCGGTAAAGATATATTTGCTGGGAACAAAAACCGGGGGAAGAAGGGGCACCGTTACAACAGGCGCAGCAATATTTTCCTTTTGTACAATGGATTTTGTAGTATCCGGAACGGGTTTAAATGCATGTGAGAAAAGATAATTGTTGTCATAAAAAACAATGAAAATACGGTAGAAAGTTTTTGAAGTAGCAGGTTTATTATCAGTAAACCCATTATCAACATTAACGGGGTTAATGACAGAGCCTATTGTTGTAAAAGTTTTGAGGCTGTCATTAGAGCGCTGAATATTGATAACCTTCAACGGTTGCGGGTAAAGGTTTTTCCAACTGATTATATTTCTTCCGGCAATGCTTTTTACCGATATCTTAGGTAGCGTGTCCTGTGCTGTTACGGTTTTGCAAAGGGCTAGTAATAGACAGAAGGATAAGATTCTTAGCATTCGCATCACTATATTTCTTCAATAAAAAGGGTGAGTATTTGCAAAGATAAGGCGATTCTTATGTAGATGTATTCAGAAAATTAAAGTGCCTGGAGCCAGCGAGAGGTTACCTTGTAATCCTCCGCCATGTATACAAGCAATATGGCTGTCCGGCGGATACATGCCATTACGGATACGGTCTATGATGCCGTATATCAATTTTGCCGTGTATACAAAGTCTGTAGGAATATTGTGTTCGTGGTAGAGATTGTTCATAAATGATATAAGTATATCATTTTTTTTAGCATACCCGCCAAAATGATATTCATGTGATATGGCTAGTTTATTTAAATCTGCTTTATTTTCAGTTAGATACATGATGCGTTCTTCTATATCTGTCATGCCTTTTAAAGCGCTAATCCCTGTTACTTTTTGACAGGGCAGTAAATTCGTCAATATTCCGGCAATAGTAGTAGCGGTACCTATATCTACGCCAATATGTGTTATCCCTGGTATCTGGTTTACAATGTCCATGATATGGGCAGCCCCTTTTGCTCCCAGGGGATGGTACCCTCCGTCTGGTACCAGGATATGCTCACCCCACTTTTCTCTTATCCACATTTTTATCTCATTGCTTTGCCTGTGGTTATAATCACTTCTACTGAGAAAATGCAGGCTCATCCCGTATTCTTCACAATGCTGCAATGTATGGGAAGGTGTGACGGTTTTTTCTCCTCTTACTATGCCTGTACATTTGATGCCTGCAGATTTGCAGGCAAACGCAGTAGCTACCAGGTGATTCGAGTAAGCCCCTCCGAAAGTTATGATTCTTTTTGTCGGTGAGGCCATTGCCGCTTCAAGAAAGTACTTGAGTTTGAAAAGTTTATTGCCCGATACTATCGGGTGTATCATATCCAACCTGACAATGGAAAGAGATATATTTTTCCCCTCCAGTAATGGATGAATGATTGCATTTACCGGTATAGGGGATAGCTCTAATTGCATTTTTTTAGGAGCAGTGTTTATATTAATTTCGCCGAACAAAATTGCAACATTAATTTTTATTTTCTTTTTTATGAAACCCACTCTTTTGATTTTAGCAGCCGGAATGGCAAGCAGGTATGGAAGTATGAAACAAACAGAATCATTTGGCCCTGATGGAGAAACAATTATGGACTATTCTATTTATGATGCTATACGTGCTGGTTTCGGAAAGGTTGTTTTTATTATCAGAAAGGATTTTGCAGAAAATTTTAAAGCTATTTTCGAACCCAAATTAAAGGGGAAGAT
>CAZKPH010000032.1:0-13088 GCA_964554605.1 uncultured Ferruginibacter sp. | reverse complement strand
GAAACATAAGCGAAAACGTAATTTGAAATACTTTATAATAATAAACATTTGAAATAATCAGAATTGCAAGCACAACCAGCGGGAAAAGGGATGTTATGCTGAACCCGTCAACTGCCCATGTACTTACAAAGGCCGAAATAAAATCTATGGCAAAACCTGCATAAGCCCATTCCTTGATTCGCGAAGAAACTCCTGGTACAATTAATACGATTGCACCCAAAACTTTAAATACGGCCAGCATTATACCGAAATAATCCGGGTATCCCAAGTGCCTTATCCCTTCTTTTGCCATATCTGTCTGTGAGGTAAATGCAGGCAGTACACCTTCAAAAAGAAAAATGAGCGTTGTAGTTACCCAATAAATAGCCTTGTTTTTTTTCATAATACTTATATTATTGTTTGATTAATAAGATTGGCCTGATTGATAATTTTTTCCGGGGATTTTACTAAAATCTAAATACAACATATTCCACCTGTGCCCGTCGGGGTCGGCGAAGCCCATCCCATACATCCAACCGTTTATTGCAGAAGGGCTTCCGAAAACCGTACCTCCCGCTTTTATTACTTTTTCAGCCATTTCATCCACTTCTTTTTCCGATTCTGCATCAAAAGAGATCAGTACTTCCGATCCTGTTTTGGCATCTGTTGTTTCTGATTGTACAAATCCCTTAAAAACCGATTCTTCGAAGAACATGATGACTGTGTTTTTCTCGCCAATAAGCATCGCAGCCGATACATTTTGTTTTTCAAATTCGGATTTAAAAGAAAATCCAATCTCAGAAAAAAAAGTTTTTGTTTGCTGAACGTTTTTAACGGGCAAATTGATCCATACATCCTTTGTCATAAAGAATTATTAATTCAAATAAATATTAAAAGGAGAGATTCTTGGCTTTTAAACAGGAAGGCGGAACAGGAAACAAGCCTAAAGCATATAATACAAATATAAAAAAATCCGGCAGAATATATTCCTGCCGGTAAAAGGAGAATAAAATGAATTATTTATTAAGGAATGCTGAGTACATCCATACGAGTTTTTCCTGGGCACGGATATAATCGCTCATGAGAGCATTTGTGCCTTCATCTTCGGCATCTGCCGAAAGAGAAAGTAATTCTCGCTGTAGAATAATTATAACCCGAAATGCCTGTAAAATTTCTTTTACAGCTTTAAGTCCGTCAGATACCTGTGTGCTTTCGGCAATCTCCGATAATTTTTTATATTCGGAGTAGTTGTGTATCGGCGAATGCCCGAGAGTTAGAATGCGTTCAGCAATTTCATCAATTTTCAGGAGCAGGTCGTTATAGAGTTCTTCAAATTTCAGATGCAGTTCAAAAAACTTTTCTCCTTTAATATTCCAATGATAACCTCTTGTGTTCTGATAAAAGACTGAATAATTGGCCAGTAGTATATTGAGTTTATCAGCCAGTTGTTTTGCTTTTTTGGTATCCAGTCCTATCGCATTTGCATTTTTCATATAATTATTTATTTAGAGATTTTCAAATTATCGTCAAGCCATACATTCATTTCCCCTTCTTCATCCGCTTTAATGAGTTTTTCCATTTTCTTATCTTTTTTCAGGGAGGGGTTTGATTTATAAACTGCAATCAAATCTTTAAGCGCAGCTTTTTGTTTGGCCCTTACATCTTTTGAATAATTGTTTTCCAAAACATATTTTGAGCAAAATGCCATATATAGGGGAAGCATTCCCGGGTTTTTCTTTTCAAAGTCAATGAGGATCTCATAAATCTCTACAGTAACAGTAGGGCTTCCGTTTACCCAATTTATTACAAATGAATATACATCTTTATGTTTTGGTTTTTCTTTATCAATTGGTGTTATTTTGAGCCATTTTGCCGCATCAATAATATCCTTTTCATACTTGGCATAATCAGCGGCAGCATTGAGTTCGTAATTGAGGGGGACTTCAAATTCCTGTGCAAAAAGCTTATTTGGGGTTGTTAGTAGCAATAAAGCACAAAAAACATATAATGCTCTCATAATTGATGTTTGGGTAGTATATCTATATGGTTACTAAAGGTACGAAACCTCGCAGAAAAATAGAAGGATAATAAAAAAAGCACAGGCATACCGTGCTTTACTTTGAAACTGAATATGTTGGAGGCATACAATTTATGTACACCGGAATGCCGTATTAATCAAGTTAGATGGCAAAAATGAAATTCAGTAATCCGCTAACTTTTGTTTTAATGTATCTCATTGTTGTTTATATTAATAATTGCGTATAGAGAGTGTTACAATAACCTTGCCAGGATGCCTGTTTTTAAATAATTTTTTTTAAAAACAATATACCTGAAAATCAATCTATTAATTGCCTTACTTTTTTTATGATAAAAAAACATGCTTTGTAAGCACAGAAAGGCCATTTACCTTCCGGCGTTTGCGAGGGGTTT
The DNA here is from genome assembly GCA_964554605.1 of uncultured Ferruginibacter sp. Taxonomy (GTDB): domain Bacteria; phylum Bacteroidota; class Bacteroidia; order Chitinophagales; family Chitinophagaceae; genus Ferruginibacter. The sequence continues at coordinate 10,679 of CAZKPH010000032.1, read as the reverse complement.
ATCTCTGTTGAGCAGATTATCCTTATTTGCTATTTCCCATGCGGTAAGAAAGATCATATGAACCCTTTTTTCAAATATGTTCCAATATATTTTATCGATAGTATCGGTGGGTTTATGGTAATCCCCCTGCAGCATGCCGTCATAAAAAAATAATACAGGTATGCCCTTTTTAGCAAAGTTGTAATGGTCGCTTCTATAATAAATTCTTTCCTTGTCTGCGGGGTCATCAAATTTGTAATCAAGACTAAGTTGAGTATATTTATTATTTACGTATTCATTAATAGAGGCAAGTTCAGAACTTATCTTGTCGTGCCCGATAACATATATATAGTTTAACGAATCGGCAGACTGGCGCTCGGTATCGATCCTGCCAATCATATCAATATTAAGGTCTACCGATGTTTTGTTGAGGGGGAAAATAGGATGTTCACTGTAAAAATTGCTACCCCATAGCCCTTTTTCTTCTCCGCTAACTGTCATGAATACTATAGTACGTTTGGGGCGGTATCCGGCAGCAGTAGCTCGTGCAAATGCCCCGGCCATAGCTATTACGGCTGTGGTACCGCTACCATCATCATCTGCACCGTAATACAATTTGTCTTCATGTTTTCCAAGGTGGTCATAATGGCCTGTTACAAATACATATTCGTCTTTTTTCTCCGAACCTTCAATATACCCCAAAACATTACTGGCGTAAACAATATTTCTGTTCTTTACGTATGTAAAGTTCACTTTGGGTAAATGAATTTTTTTTTGTGAACGGACAAACGCCTGCTGATTTTTCGACACATTTATTATTTCACTGTATTTTTCCCCAAAAATATTTTTAGCAAAAGCGTGGGACAGTATGGCATAATTAAGAATTTCGCCGGATTGAGGCTGCTTAAATGAAAGTTTTGTTTTTAGGCTGGTTTCGATTTCCTTTTTAGAAAAATTTTCCTGGAAAGTATTAATATATAAAGCCGCAGCCGCTCCGTTGTATCTTGCTGCCCACAATTTTTTTGAAAGGTTATGTGACCAATCGGACATGAAGGCATTTCCGGTAATAATATATTTATCATTTAATTTAGGCTCGCCTGAAAAGAAAACAACAATTTTATTTTTTACATTTTTTTTGCCGTAGTCGGAGTATAAAGAATCATCTATACCATAACCGACAAATACCAGATCTTTATCATTAAGCGTTTGGGAAATATTGGTATTTAAACTGCAGAGCATATCAATGCCATAAACGGCAGGGATATTATTTACAACAAGAGAGCATCGTTCCATCGTGTCCTGGTAAAGTGGATAGTATTGTTGATAGCTTCCAGCGGTGTCTATCGGATACAGGCCTATTTTGCGGAACTGATCTTGTATATAACCGGCGGCTTTTCTTTGTCCGTAGGAACCTGTTTCCCGGCCTTCCATATCTGCGCTGGCGATTACCGATAAGTACTGGTAGAGGGTTGCCTGCGAGATAGTATTTGCAAATGTTAGTGCAGGCTCTTTCGTTTGCGCAGAAATAGTGTGTATGGAAATAACTGCTAAAAATAAAATAATGGGATGTTTCATTTGTGGAAATAAGCTTTCGCCCTTACTGTAGCACAGGCAGGGGAATTTAATAATTTGATAAGTGAACTAACAGGAAATTTTATTAACACGATTCTGGTGGCGGCCACCCTCAAAAAAAGTGTTCATAAAAATATCAACCATTTTTTCCGCATCGCCATCGCTGACAAAGCGGGCCGGGATGCAAATAATATTGGCGTCATTGTGTTTACGTACCAATTCTGCTATTTCCATATCCCAGCAAAGCCCTGCCCTGATTCTCTGATGTTTGTTGGCTGTAATGGCAACACCATTGGCGCTGCCACAAAGTAAGATTCCAAAGGCGTAATCCCCGCTTTCAACGGCTTTGGCAACAGGGTGGGCAAAATCAGGATAGTCGACAGAGTCCTTACTGAAGCAGCCGAAATCCTTATAGGCCAGTCCTTTGCCTTCTAAAAAAGATATCAGGTCTTCCTTACAATCAAATCCGGCATGATCACAGCCGATCGCAACAGGTAGCTTAAGGTTAAAAGGTGTAGCCATAATATAAATAATCAACAATTAGCAGATAAGAAATATCCGGTATTTTTGAGATGATAAAGTTACGCTATTTATATTTTAACTCCATTCAGCAGCTTCTTCCTTTTCTCTTTTCTTTTCTACACGGCTGGCCAGGAAAATACTTATCAGGTATAATAAGGTAAGAGGGACTGCAACAAGGAATTGACTGGTCCAATCCGGAGAAGGTGTGATTACTGCCGCTACAACCAAAATAATCACAAATGCGTATTTGAAATAAGTTTTCAAAAACGAACCGGAGATAAGGCCAATCTTTGCCAGAACATAGGTGAGTACAGGTAGCTCAAAGGCAATCCCACACCCCAAAACCAAATTGGTAAGGCTTTCTATATAATCGTTGATAGCCGGCCGGTATTGTATTATTCCCGATTTGCCGAGTGTAAAACTAGCCAGGAAATTAAATGTAAACGGGGCCATCAGAAAATAGCCGAAGGCAGCACCCGAAAAGAAACATAGCGAAACCCAAAAAATACTTCCTCTTGCAGAATTTTTTTCTTTTGTTGATAAGGCTGGTTTGATAAAACGCCATAGTTCCCAGAAAATATATGGGAATGCGGCTATTACGCCTCCAATCATAGCTATGGTTAGAGCAGATGTGAAGGTGCCGTTCACTTCGGTTACCTGGAAATTTATTTTCACAGGCGGCATACAGAAACTATCACCGATATGCAACCAATAACCTAGTTTGCAAAGGGAAGTGTACGTAATAAAGTGTTCATTTGCCGGAGCAAGTATTATATTGTCGTAGATCCAGTCTATATATATAAATATAAGAACAGCAGCAATTAGCCATGCTACCAAACTTCTGATTATATGCCAGCGAAAAGCTTCGAGATGGTCAAAGAATGTCATTTCAGCTTCATCCGAAGATGCACTTCCTTTCCTTATCCTGTTAAAAAAATGTTTTCTTTCGTGTTCCTGTGTTGCCAATATTGAATGATTAATTGAATGGTTATATATACAACCTTTTTAAAGGCGTGGCAAAAGTATAAATCTTTTGCAATTGTATCCGGCAATATCATTTCGCCGGTACTTCTTTAACATTTCCGGTTCTTTTCAATACGCCCCAACCCTGCAATTCGCCTTTTATAGCCTTCAGGAAAGATTTGATAAGGATATAATACATCAGTTGCCTGTAAACAAGGCGTTGTGGTATCAGCCAAATCAGTTTTTTATAATCTTCTTTTTCAAAGGCGAATGCAAGTGCTGAACCGGCAAAATCTACCAGTGTAAAAATAAAATAATACAAAACTATATGCCCAATACTGGCAGGTATTATGCCCAGGCCTGCAGCCAGAAGGCTTAACAAAAGGATAAGGTCTGCCAATGGAGCAAGGAATGGCAATATCATTTGAAATACCAGGATATTCGGCAAAGCGATCATGCCGAAATTCTTGTATTTATTATTAAAAACCGCATCCCTGTGTTTCCAGAAACACTGCATAACACCAAAACTCCAGCGGAATCGTTGTTTCAGAAATTGTTTTAATGTTTCTGGGGCTTCTGTGTACGAAATGGCATCTGTACAGTTCCTTACTTCATATTTATTTCGGTGTAACCGCATGGTAAGGTCGCAGTCTTCCGCTAAAGTATCTGTTGTAAAACCTCCGGCAGTCAATATAGCTTCCTTACGAAATGCACCGATTGCCCCCGGTACCACGGTTATACAATCCAAAAGATCAAATGCCCGTCTGTCAAAATTCTGCGATGTAATGTATTCTATACTTTGCCAGTAAGTGATCATATTCACTTCGTTGCCGACTTTAACATTACCTGCAACAGCCCCAACATCTTCCGATGTAAATTTTTTCATCAATTGTGATACGGCGTCTGTTTTTAATTGTGTATCTGCATCTATGCAAACAACATAATCTCCGGCAGCTTTACCTATACCTTCGTTCAGGGCTGAGGCTTTGCCACCGTTGACTTTTGTATATACTTTTACATTCTTGATATCGGCAAACGCATCTTTTACTTTATTATAGGTATTGTCTTTACTTCCGTCATCCATGAATACCACTTCAAGGTTTGGATAGTCTTGCCTGAGCAGGCTATTTACGGTACGTACGGCATTTACTTCTTCATTGTAAGCAGGGACAATGATGCTTACAAGAGGTTTTTCATGAAGAACAGGAGGAATAATGATTGCTTGCCCTTTTTCTTTCTTTCGTTGAAAGGAAGCTAATACCGCCATTGCAATCATTCGGCCTACTGAAAGTAGAATTCCAATAATAAATAAAGCAAAAACGATATGGCTGCCCCAATAGGTAGCTTCGGCAAAATAAAAATTAATCTTGTTCAACCAACTATCCCGGGAAGGAGGAAGAGGTGGCATTACATCATCCTTCTTCTTTTTCATAAGGTCGGCAACCGTTGTAAAAACATAGCCTCTTTGTTTGAAATAATCTATAATCCGGGGTAAAGCTTCGATAGTAGCCTGGCGGGTATCGCCGCCAGCGTCATGTAGTAATATAATACTGGCACCGCGGTTTTCTATCTGGTAAATAGTCCTGGCCAGAATAGAATCAGCGCTGACATTTGGCTGCCAGTCGTTAGGGTCAATACTTTCTCCGATTGTAAGATAATTTTCCAAGCGGCTTCTTTCAATGGGTTCCAGTTCTTCGTATGTATGTGGCTCGGAATCCGCGTTGTAAGGTGCACGGAATAATATGGTAGAATGCCCTGTTATACTTTCTATCAACAGCCTTGTGAGTTTCATTTCCAGTGCTGCCCGTTGGTAACCCATCTTTGCCACATTATTATGCGTAAATGTGTGATTGCCTATTTCAAAGCCGTCTTTATAAATCCGTTTCAGTATTGGAATATTTTTTTCCCCCTGTAATCCTACAATAAAGAATGTAGCTGGTACTTTTTCTTTTTCCAGTATATCCAGTATTTTGGGTGTCCATGTAGCATCAGGGCCATCGTCAAAAGTGAGGATCAGTTTATGGCCCGGCCCCGGAGTGGTTGTATCTTCTGCAAACTTTTGAATAATATAGCCAGATGGCAGTTGAACATAATTTTGTTCCGAGATAAGTATTTCAGAACTGTCTATCTCAAAGTTTATTTTGCCTTCCTGCGGCGATGCTATGATATTGAGTACTTCTCCCTCTCCGTCATACCCTACATTGTCCTGAATAATAGGAATGGTTCTTAAGGTGTTAAAATCAAAAGGCTGCCTTTCCAAAGCTTCATTGCTAAGGTCCCTGTTGTAAAAATTCCATAGTCTGGCATCTTCACCGCCCAGGCGCCACAATACGGTCCCTGCCGTGGAAAATTCATCGCTGAAACGAAGGATATTAAAAGTAGTAGCGGCATCTGTAAACCAGATATTATGAGTAATATTTACAACTTCACCTGCATCATTTGCCTGGTCAACATAGCTAAAGTGTAAATTATATGTGTCATCGTCAAAATCTATCGTTGCATTTTTTATTTTGGCTTTATTGATGGCCGCATTGTATGTTATGGCTTCAACAGTATCTTTTCCTTCTGGCGTCTCATGCCAGTCATATCCATAACCGGCAATGCCTAGGATAATCTTATCCGGGTCAATTTTTTTTGCAGTCCAGTCTACGGCTTCTTCAATCCATTTCTGTGCACTGATAGGGCCGGGATTCCCGGGGCTTTCAAACTGGTCATAAGCCATCAGTATGATATAGTCGTTATAATCGGAAAGTTTTTGATAATCGTAATCATCATTTTTTACCGATACATCCATTGTTACGGTCAAACCCTTTGCACGGAGAGTGTCGTATAATTCTTTTTGAAAGTTAGTAAGCGGATCATTATTCTTTTCAACAAGGTCTTCAAAGTCAATATTAATGCCTTGCAGCCTGTAAAATTGTAACGTGTCTGATACTTGCCTGATAAATGCGGTTCGTTTCTTTTTATCGCTCAGGATATAATGTAGCAGTTTCCCGTCAAATTTGTTTTTATTGTAGTTGTTAAGTATCGGCAATATGCTCAGGTTCATTTTTCTCATCAGGGAAAGCCCTGCTGTATCTATTTTGGTACTTAACTGATGTGTTGCAGGATCTATAAAGAACCATTCCGGGAAAATTGTATTGAGTTTGTTTCCGTATTTTTCAAGATCGGGAAGAGAGGTATTGGCTGTCCACGGTGTGTAAAAGGCAGCCCTGATAAAGGAGCTTTTATTGATATTGCCAGCCTGGAAATTTTTCAGATTTTTTAAAGAATCTTCCCTTGTTTTTTTGTCCAGAAAATCTTTAAACCCTTTATATCTCTTATTAATACCCTGTGAAATGGTAAGAGGATTAGTCGGATCCAGTTTTGCCTGGTATACTTTCGCTTTTTCTTCCATATTGGGCAGAGAAGGAGTAAATCCACGTACCAGGGCAACGATCAGTACCAGAATAAAAAAGACAGCGGTAAGCAGTAAAATTCTTATAGACCAGATGAATCTTTTCCAGCGGGTCGCATTATTGGTTTGAAAGATTTGATCGGAATGTTGTGTCATGGCTTTACAAAAATACTTTATTTGTTCCCCCGGCAAAGTATCACATAATTGTTATATAAAAAAGAAGCCCCGATGAAAATCGGGGCCGGTTACCAAAACTAACTGCTTATGAGAAAAGACATTTATTAATCTTCTTGCTATATAGAACGCAAATTAAGTGCCATTTGTTGTGTAAACGCTGTTAATGATTCCTTAATTCAGCATTTTATCTTATCTATTTTGTACTTGTAAGACAAAAAAACAGCCTGAAGGATTAATATATATTTTCCCCTCAGGCTGTTTTTTACTTCTCTTTAACAAAGAGTTATTTCATAAAATTCTTAATGATATCCATAAAGCCACCTCCTCCTTGCTGGCCTTGTTGCTGTTGGGCAGCACTGGTAACTTTTGCAATGATGTCATCCAGTCCCACGTCTCCGTCCTTATCCGCGTCCAAGTTGCCTCCAGTGAATTGATTTACAAGGCCTCCCAAGTTCAGTCCATTGCTTATACCGGATGTTGCGTTGCCCCCGCTTCCCCCAGTAAGCGATTGGATAATACCGCTTAGGTCAAAGCTTTTATTATTGGGATCATTGGTTTTATTGATAAGGCTTCCAATTACGCCCGGAATCAGATTACCGGCTATTCCGCCAGCCTGTCCCGGTGCAACAGCATGATTATTAATGAGTTTGTTTGTAAAATTGCCTATTATACCCGAAACGATTGGATTATTTAGTAAAGAACCGGCTCCCCCGGACTGCTGGGTGTTATCACTTCCTTTAAAAAGAGAAAGAAGATTTGAAAGGCGCCCACTGGCAAGTTCATTTTGCATGCCTTCTGCTACAGCGTGTGTGGCATCGGCAATAACGGCGTCATTTTTCTCGTTGGGAATAGCCGGGTTATTTATTACTGCCTCATTACTCTGTTCTTTAATCAGGTTAAAAAGATTTTCAAACATAATATTTATTTGTTTAATAAGTGATGAAATGATCAGATTTATAGATGTAACATCTATTTATTTCGTTGCATCTTAGCAAAGCACTTATTTAACTTATTGCTGGACAGCCATTTTTTCAGCATTTTCAGCTATCTGCAAGGAATCAATAAATTCCTGAATATCCCCGTTAAGTACAGAATCCAGGTTGTAAGCCGTAAGGCCGATCCTATGGTCGGTAACCCTTCCCTGAGGAAAATTATAGGTCCTTATTTTAGCGCTCCTGTCTCCGGTGCTAACAAGGCTTTTACGCTGACGGGCTATTTCTTCTTCCTGTTTACGTACCTGTTCTTCGTACAGTTTGGTACGTAACATCTGCATGGCTTTTTCGCGGTTGCCCAATTGGCTTCTTTCCGTTTGGCAAACTACCACTACGCCGGTAGGTATATGAGTAAGAAAAACTTTTGTTTCTACTTTATTTACATTTTGCCCGCCCGCACCGCCGCTACGTGCAGTCTCCATTTTTACATCACTTTCTTTTAATTCAAAATCCACCTCATCTGCCTCAGGCATTACAGCTACTGTAGCTGCGCTGGTATGAACACGCCCGCTGGCCTCAGTATCAGGTACGCGTTGTACCCGGTGAACACCACTTTCAAATTTCAATGTACCATACACATCGTCACCAACAACCTCTACCTGTACCTCCTTGTATCCGCCTACCGTGCCTTCACTTTCACTAAGAATACTAGTCTTCCATCCTTTCTTCTCACAATACTTCAGGTACATACGCAAAAGATCACCGGCAAACAAAGAAGCTTCGTCACCTCCGGTGCCGGCACGTATTTCCAGGATAGCATTCTTATCATCCTGCGGGTCTTTAGGGATCAGCAGATTGCGCAGGTCTTTTTCCAAACTATCCTTCCTGTCTTCTAAAACCGGCAATTCTATTTTAGCCAGTTCACGCATTTCTTCATCATCGCCATTCAGTACTTCTTTGTTGAATTCAATATCATCCAGCACTTTCAAATAGGCATTGCGGGCATTAACAATTTTTTCAACGCTACGGTACTCCTTGCTCATAGCGCTGAATTTCTTATTGTCACTTACAATCTCAGGGTTGGTAAGTGCAATACCCAATTCATCAAATCTTGCCTTATAGGCATCAAGTTTATCTAACATACGTTCCTAAAAAATTTAAAAAACAGGTAGCCTGCCGTACCGGTTGCCTCTCAGGGTTCTTACCCGTATTTTTTGTAATCATCTGATATTTTCATGGCAACATCGTTGCGTCGCACACTTTTACAGCATACCTTTATTCAGCTTTTATTGCGTTTTGCTTTGACAAAAGCTGACGTAAACGGCAGCAAAATTAACGTATTACATGAGTTACAGAAAATTTACAGCCGATTATATATTTACAGGGCACCGCTTACTGGGAAGCAACGCTGTACTCATCACAAATACCGAAGGGAAAATACTGGAAATCACCGAAGCCCAAAACGCTGGCGACGATGTGGAATACCACCCCGGGTTGCTCACACCGGGATTTATCAATGCACATTGCCACATGGAACTGAGCCATTTAAAAAATAAAATTCCTCCCGGCGCCGGACTGATAGATTTTGTTCAGCAAGTCATGAAAAAACGGCTGACAGCCGAAGAAGAAAAACAACAAGCTATGTACCAGGCTGGCGAAGAATTGGAAAAAGGCGGTACAATAGCCGTAGGAGATATCTGTAATACAGCCGATTCAATAAGCATTAAACAGAAAACTAAGATCAACTGGTACAACTTTGTAGAAGTGAGTGGATTTACAGATTCACAGGCCCATGTACGTTTTGCCGCCGGCCAGGCTTTGGAAAAACAATTTGCCGACAGGCAGATGCCCTCTACGATTGTACCACATGCGCCGTATTCCGTTTCCCGTACCTTATTTGGCTTGCTTAATAATGCTTCTGTTGGTAAAATTTCTACCATACATAACCAGGAATGCCGCGCTGAAGACGTACTGTATTATAGTGGTTCGGGAGATTTCCTGCAATTGTACAAAAACATGGCAATTGATAATTCCTCATTTTTGCCCACAGAAAAAAGCAGCCTGCAAAGCTGGGTGCCTTATTTCTCATCCGGCCAGACAATTATTGCAGTACACAATACATTTACCAGTGAAGAAGATATTTTGCTAACTGCAAGCCCGAAAATGTTTTACTGCCTTTGTATTAATGCCAACCGCTATATAGAGAATGCCCTTCCTCCGATAGATATTTTCCATAGAAACAATTGCCGTATTGTTATCGGTACAGACAGCTATGCAAGCAACTGGCAATTGAATATGCTCTCCGAGATCCGTTCCATCTGCGAAGCAACAAAGTTCTCCATCCCTTTACCGGAGGTATTATCATGGGCAACAATCAATGGGGCCAGCGCTTTAGGAATGGATTCTTTTCTCGGAAGTTTTGAAAAAGAAAAGTTGCCAGGGATTGTTCTTATCAATAACCTAAATGGAGAAAATTTATCTGCCGATTCTGTCGCTACCCGTATATTATAGAACCTCGTGTAGCACAAGCAAAGTCTTTAGCTGCCCAAAATCCTGTATATGGTGCATATAATAATTCTGGTATTGAATGAGCAGGCTTCTTCTAATCTGGCTGTTAAGCCTGAATTCTTCAAGTTCATGTGGCTGCATTACTTTCAGCAATTGTGAAGTAGTTTGAGCGGCTTCTCCCGATATATAATTTGGATGATGGGGTTGTGCCGATATAAAGTATCCTTCTTCAAGGTCTAAAACAGTATGGTCTTCATCAAAATTGTCCTGCATTTTAAAACCGAAAAAGTGTGGGAGGTGAAGAGTATAAAAAAGTGGAAAATTTGCCGTTACCTGTCTTGATGCCGTATCCAGCGAATGTAGTATATCTTCAGTGAAAAAAAACAAGTCTGTATTTTGCTCAGGTTGTTTCAGGCATTTGTAAAGCAGTTCGACAATATATAACGCAATATTGTTCTTTATGACATCACCGAAAACTTCCTGGTACAAATAGTCCCAATGATAATCCTTCAATCGCTGCATCGGCCGTAGTTCATTATGGTACACCACCATTTCCAGCATAGCAGCCGGTTGGAAATACATTGCTTTGGCTGTATTCTTTTTGGCAGAGCGTACTCCGTTGGCCATAT
>CAZKPH010000031.1:0-13130 GCA_964554605.1 uncultured Ferruginibacter sp. | reverse complement strand
TGTTGGTTGATAATAATAGTTTGTCCTTGTTTGTTCGGGTCGTTTTGTGTTTGTTCAGTTGTCATAAGAATAAGTTTTAGTTGTTAGTTTGGTAGTATTACCATCAATTCTTAAATATACATAATATGTTTAAAAATTAAAATAAATACCGGTATTTTTTTACTCCTACCGCCAGGGGTAACGCAGATAAGGGTTCGGGAATATCCTGCCGTGTGCTTAAGATGAAGGGAATTTTAATAAGGGGCATCACCGGCAGGGTTATAATCATCATTTGTATCCGGCTGTACGCTACTAGTCCTCGCTGACGCTGCGGGCTATCCGCTTCCATCCGGGCCAGGCCCCGCTTATGTATTTATTTCGGCCGTTTAGTTTCTGCCAACGCTAATTCTAAACATTTAGCAGGGAAAACCCGGGGTTTATTTGTATTTTTCTGTTCGGGTATTATATTTATAACTAACGACACAAATTATAAAGTATTTAGGGTTTGAAATTTGTTGCAGGTTTCTTTTCGATAAAAAAAGGTTACGAAAACATCTTTGTTTGACGATAAATTCAAAAAATTTTGACATCTGCCGAATTCAAGCAGGAAAATTTTTTTGAAATAGAAATAAATTCCAAAAACAAAGAGATCTCTAAAAAATTCAAAACATAAGGAAAAATATGAGGTTATGAAAGAGGAGAAAAAAATAGAATTGGGAAGTGTACAAGAAACTTTGCTCCTGCCATTATGGGGCAGGGCGATTGAAACGAAAAAAGCTAATCCATTATTAATTGACAAAAAGGCTGTTTCAATAGTAGATAGTCTTCCTTATGATTTTAGTGTCATTGCAAATAATATAAACAAACTGAGTCAATTATCATGGATTGCAAGGAGTATTTTCTTTGATCAAAAAATAAAAGCATTTATTGGCGATAATCCGGCGGCAACAATAGTAAATATTGGTTGCGGGCTTGATACTACATTTGATCGTGTGGATAATGGAAAAATAAACTGGATAGATCTGGATTTGCCCGATACGATTGCTCTCCGGGCAAAATATATAGTTGAGACAAGCCGCAGAAAATTTGTTTCAATGTCTGTTTTTAATACTGATTGGTATAAAAATATCATTGGCACGAATAAGGTTATGTTGCTAATAGCCGGAGTCCTTTATTATTTTGATGAAACCGAAGTAAAAAAATTATTTAACGATTTTCACCGTTATATACCAGGTGTGGAGTTAGTTTTTGATTACAGCTCTTTAAAAGGAATAAAAATCGCAAATAAAAAAGTGATTGAAAAAGGCGGAATGGATAAATCTGCGAATCTGAAATGGGGGATAGACAACATTTCTGACATTGAGAAATGGAGTAACTATATTAAGGTAAAGGAGCATATGCCTATATTTAAAGAGTATAAAAAAAATTATCCGTTAACAAAAAGGATTGGCATGAACATTTCAGATATGATGAAAATTATGTCATTGGCGCATGTGGAGATAAATTAAAGAAGTGCTAAAGACGTCAAATAAGATAGATTGATATTTGGCAGTGAGGCATCTGTGGGTTGGTTATAGCCTGGGTATGTGCATGATTTCATCTTATTGTGTGCTGAACTTTTTTGCGACATAATTGCCCGGATGGTTTTTATTCCTGGCTTTTTCTTTTGCTGATGGGCTGCCGGATGGCAACGATGCCCCGCTGAGGGTTTGTGTGTGTGCCTTGTGGCGGAGCAGTAGTGTACAGCCGGGGCTGCTGCCGAATCTAGTACCAATGCTGACAGCCCCTTATCTTCCTGCTACCATATTTTCAGTGCGCTATTGGTATTGTATAAGGGCGGTATTGTGCCAATGCATTGAATGACAGCTTTTTCTTTCTTTCTTTTACCTATTTGAATCCTCACTCCATTTAACTATCTTTAGAGAGAAAGATATTGATATTTTATGAAAACGGCCTTACTTGCTTTGCTTTCCTTTTGTACGCTTTATTTACCTGCGCAATCTAACACCGGTGATAAAAAGACATGGTTGGTGGATATTATTTTCCGCATGGAGAACGATGTGGAGAAAACTACCGATGATATCCGGAAACTGAGGGATGATATTGATAAATGTAATGCCAGTATAGTGCGTGCGGAGAACCTGGCGGGTATGGCTGAAACACAGCATAATGCGGATGCGGCAAAAGTAGCATCGCAGGCAAAGAAGAAAGCGAATGATGCTTTATTTAAAAATATTTCAAGCCTTGATAATGCCGAAAACCATTTGAAGAGGGCGAAGGATGTACTTGCTGCTATCAAGCGTGATTCTAAAAATGCTGAGTCCAGGTACGAACAGTATAAAATGAATGACAATATTGATGCCTGGCTCCTGGAAAAAAATGAGGCTGTAAGGAAAAGGATGGTGGAGCCTTGTGTTACCTGTGATTATGCCAGTAGATCGCTTACATCTACTCCGCCCCCTTTGCCTGCTGATGCGTTGGATAACCTGAAGATAGGAGATGTGTTGCTTTTGGATGCAGAGGGGGGATCTCATTTTATAAATTGGGGAGATAAACTTCTTTCCTGGGACCTTTCCAGTGCGGCTTCTCATACGCTTATCTACATTAAAGAGGTAAATGGAAAAAAACTTTTTCTGAATAATACGCCGGGGCATGGAGCGGAGATCATTTCCGAAGACCAATTTAAAGAGCTTTACAATGGCAGGCCTGTTAATGTGGCCCGGCTGAAGGCTGAGCCTTTGAGCGACTCGAATTATAATGTTCTTTTTAAAAAATCTGTAGAACTGGCGCAACGGCAGAATAAGGATAAACCTTTTTTGCGTATGCTGAATTATAAATTTGGTACTACATACGGTGTGGCAGGAAATGATATGGTTTGTTCTGATGCCTGCCGGTGGGCATTGGTGAATGCGGGGGCAGATATTCCGGAAACGGATGACAGGATAAAAAAAATGCTGGGCATTCATTTCAGCCCGGTGGACTTTGCCAAATCGGATAAATTTATTGTAACACCTTTAAATGAACTTAGCAATGAAAAATAGGATTGCCGGTGTACTTCTGTTTTTCGTACTGCCAGGTGGGCTGGCTGCACAGCAGGTTGTAAACTGTGGTTGGGTTACGAATGCGAATGGAGAAAGGTATGTGTGGGAATGTGGTAGAAAAGATGTTTTCAGAAAACCGGACGGAACACTGTATGAGTGTGTTTGTAATTGTGCTCTTTCCAATCCGAATGATTGCCGCCCTTTGTCTTCGTCATCTTCTTCGGGGGGAGGGTTCCAGGGTGCGGCAAGTACGCAGGCTATGATATTTCAGAGTGCTTTTGCACCGGCGATTGATAATTTTTTTAAATGGCTTTTTTCTTCCGGATCACCTCAAAAAAAGTCGAAAACGGCTCAGAATAAGCAACAACAGGAGGATGATAATTACAAAAAACAACATGAAGAGTATATGGCCAGGCTTCAGGCACAACTGAAAGATGCCCGGGATGAATATAATAAATTGATGGCCTCACAGGCTAAGGAACAAAAGCAGGTTGTAGTAAATGAATTTAAAGACCGGTTTGCCGTATCTGAAGCTACAAAAGCTGTGAAGCAAATGAACTGTGCTGCTTTTGCGAGCGTGCAGGTGACGGAGCAAAAATTGGCTTCGCTGAGGGGCCAATTTAAAGGATTGAAAGAGCCGGAAGAAGAACTTGCTTCTTTAATGGATTTTGCAAACGGGAATACAAAGGGCTGTCCTCCGATAGCGGTGAAAATACCGGAAGTGAATGCACAGCAAACAGTGAGTTTTCAGCAAATGTATTATAACTATGTTTTGTACCGGTCTGACAGTGTGCAGCGAAAGATAGATACGTTGAAACAGGCCAAAGTAGAAAACGATAAGGCGATTGCAGAAAGGAAACAAAAAGTAGAACAGGCAAAGAAGCAGATTGAGGAGTCGAAGAAACCGGAAGCTCAGGCAGCCGGTGATGATAAGCTGCTGAAGGATGCATTGAAAGAACTGGAATTGGCAAATAGCGAATTGCAGAACGCCGAACGCACGGAGGAAAAACTGAAAGCGGATATACTTGAGAAAGAAAAAACAGTGGCGGCGCTGGATAAGATGCGGAGCGTTTATGATGTGGAAAATATAAAACAGCCATAGGCTTTTAAAAAACAATCGATATGAAAGGCAATACGAAAATCGGGTATCTGGCAGTGCTGCTGCTGTTGTGTGCAATATGCTCTTATGCGCAAACTGAAATACCTGAAAAAATAAAGGATAAAATAGCTTCGGGCATTAGCGCTCTGGAAGCTGCAAAAACTCCTGCGGAAATCTATAATGCAGCCAAATCTTTTGCTGAGGCAGCTATCATTGCTCCTGAATGCCCTGATGCTCATTATTATTTGGGTAAGACGCTCTCTATGATACAGGGCAATGCAGGCAAGGCTGTTAAGGAACTGCGAAAATACCTGGCATTGTACCCGGATGCCCCGGATAAGGATAAAACAATGAGTTTGGTTTCTAAACTGGAAGAGGATATTAAGGTAAGGAATGCATCTACCGCTATGGGGCTTTCGCTGGTGAAATTACCGGATGGGATTTACATTGACCGGATAAGCCCGGATTTTGAAGCGAACATAGTAAAGTTTACTCCTAAGCCTACTTCTTCTCAAGGCAGGCTGTCTTCCCGGTTTAGCAATGTGCAGCATGTGTATGTGGGCGATAAGATCCTGAAAATAAATGATGTAACAATTAGTGATTATACGGTACAGGAGGTTTGCGGGTTGATTGAGAGAGATACTTCGTATAGCATTAAGCTATCCTTGATAAGGGCTAAGGAGGACCCGAACAAGGCCCTGATTGTATATACGCCTAATATCAACCTGAAAAAGAAATACAGCATGCGAGACCTTGGTGAAGAAGACCTGGCAAATATTATAGACACGGTGAAGAAACCACTGGTGGTATTTTTTGAGTCGAACTTTTGCCAGTTTTGTGATAAGTATGACCATTTCCTTTTTATGAACCGGAAAGAATATAACGGGATGGCTGTGTTTATTGTAGCAAATGTTGATGAGAGTATTTACCTGGCAGATGAATTTGATGTGAAGAAGACACCGGTTGTGTATATGTATAAGGACGGCAAACTGGCAGATAAGCTGCCAGACTATGATGAAGAAAAGCTGAAGAATAAGATTGATAAACTTATCAGATAAAAGAGTACTGGCTTTTTGCTGATGGGCTGCCGGATGGCAACGGATGCCCCGCTGAGGGATTGTGTTTGTGCTTTGCGGCGGAGCAGTAGTGTACAGCCGGGGCTGCTGCTGAATGTAGTACTAATGCTGACAGCCCCAAAGGATCAACGCTTGCAAGGTTTATTTTCTATTACTTTCTATTCGTTTTTTGGATCAGGTGATGGCAATTTCTCCTGTCAATAGTTTTTGTTTCAAGGTTTTTAATTTAATATAATAGGCTGCTAATGCTGTTGTGAAATAGATAGCCATCTGGATGAGCATGATTTTATATTCGGGAGAAACGGACTGGAACCCGGCTCCGAATATCCTGAGCCGGATGAATGCATTGACCATGGGTGTGCTTGGAAAAATGTAAGATATAGTGCGCAGGAATGGGGGAAGTGCTTCTGCAGGCCATGCGGCGCCACTCATAAAGAATATGGATGGTGAAATGAATACAAGGAAGAGCAGTGCATGGACTCTTTTTTTGAACATTACTCCGATTGTCATACCTAGAAAGGCTACGGTGAAGAGATAGGGTATCAATAGTAGCAATACAGGCAGTGGGCCGCTTTTGTCGGGGAATTTCATGAAAGCATAAAATAAACCCAGGATGAGGAATGAAGTAAAAAGGTATAAGGATACATAAGCTCCCGACTGGCCGATTAATATCTTCAATCCTGCCCATCGCTGATTGACAGCGTCTTTAAGATAATGATAACTTCTTCTTTCCCGGTGTTTGGCCCATAATATGCCTATGCCTATCAGCAGTGTTTGCTGTATAACGATGATGAGGATACCAGGTACAATAAATGTGGCATAGCCCCCATCTGGGTTGTACAGATTGTAAACATTTACATTGAGGGGTTCTCTTGCGTCGATGGCCTGCTGTAATGTTTTTCCTTTTTGCAACAGGGTATTTATTTCGATTTGTGCTCCCATGACCTGCGATCCGTAAAGGCCGCTTGTAAGGACTTGCTTGTAGAGCAGGAAGTGTCCTGCATCGCTATATACTGAAACATTTCCCTGGGTTTTGCTGTAGATGTTTTTTTCGAACCCGTTTTCTATGAGAAAAACCCCGGCTACTTTTCCGGCATAGAAGAGTTCTTCGGCTTCTTTTAAGCTGTTGGGCTTGTCTGTAACCTTTACTTGTTCGGTTGCATCTATTAGCCTTGTTAACTGGCGGCTTAGGGTTGTATGGTCCATATCTACCATAGCAACAGGAATTTCTTTTACCACTTCTTTGAAATAGCCCAGCGAATAAAGGACGGGGTAGATGATCATGCCTACAAAAAACATGATGATAGTGCCACTGTCTCTTACTGATTCTTTTAACTCGCCCCAGAAATAAGAAGCTGTTTGTTGTAACCCTCTGAATAGTGATTTAAACATAAAATGCGTTTAAATTTTTCCCCAATTTTTTTTGTCTGATAATACATTTTTCAACTGCAGGATAAAGCAACTGCCGAATAAAATGAACCCAACGAGATAAAGCATTTGCGTATATGCGTATGATAAGTCTTCTGCACGAAGGGACTGGCCTGATAATATATTGATCCAAAAACTGATCGGGAATATTTTGTTTATAACCTGTGCGGATTCGGGCATTCCGAACGCAGGGTAAGTGAAGCCGGCAAATGTTACGGCCAGCATTGTATATCCGCTGGCGAGTGACAGCGCCAGGCGCATGTTTTTGGTAACAGTGATGAGAAACAACCCCATTGCCTGGTAGCTTAATATCAGTAATAATTCGGAAATAATGATAGTACTTATGCTTCCGTTTAGCGGCAAGCCTAATATGGAAAACAGGTCGATGTTCATTGCGGCTGCGATAGCGGCGTATGTAAGCGTGTAGGGAAGCATTTTTCCCGTTAGTGCAATCATGATACTGTTATCGGATGCCTGCAGCCATTCGAGCGATGTGCCGTACTGCAACTCTGAACCGATAGCATAAAGCGTACCGAATAATACAAAAACAGTAAGCATCACAGGTATTAATATGAGCGTGATGAAATAAGCATAACTGGTAAACGGATTGAAGAGAACCTGCGAATGCAACTGAACTGGCATTATCTGTGCAATGGCTTCTCTTTGTGTTTCACCGTTTTGCAGGTGTGATTGTAATTTGATACCGGCAGAGAGTGTTTTTACCGCTTTCTGTATTCCGCTGTTTAGCAAGCTGCCTTTTATTACGTTTTCATTGTTCAGATATAATGCAATATCTGCCCGGCTGCCTTTGAAGATATTTTTTTCCGTGCCTTCAGGTATATATAGAACGGCATCGGCTTTGCCTTCTTCCATTGCTTTTTTGGCCTCCAGCAAACTTGTATAGTTAGTATTGACAGCCGCAATGGGTGTAGCATCGGTAAACTCGACCGCCTTCCTTGAGATATAGGTATGATCGAGGTCTACCACGGCAACGGGCAGGTCCCTGGGTACACCGGAATAAAAAATGGAACTGATTACAAAGAATGCCAGTAATGGCCCGAAGAATACTACAAAAATAGAAGCGCCTTCGGAAGTGATTCTTTTTATTTCCCTACGGGAAATATTTATTATTACAGGCAACATTGCGGGATGGTTTATTTTTTTGAAGCTTTCAATTTTGTCCAGTCTACAATGGCGCTCATACCCGGTCGCATGCCCTCAACAGTTTCGACAGGGGTGGCACGCACTTCGAAGGTTTTCATATCAAAATCGCCAGAAGTTTTTGTGGCATTCCATGTTGCAAACTCGCCAAGGCTATGTATGAAGGATACTTTAAGTTTTACGGTTTTGTTGCCTAATGCCGGGAACCTGGCTTCCAGCACAGAACCCATTTTAATATCGGCCAGCAGGTCTTCTCTAAGATTAAATGTTACCCAGCAATCTTTCAGGTTTACGATGGTAACTACAGGATATCCGGCAGAAACTAACTCTCCCGATTCAGCAATCACATCAGCAATTTCTCCATCGGCCGGTGCATAGATAGCGGTTTCTTTTCTGTAAGAGTTTACTTCATCAATGGCGCCTTCAGCCCTTAAAACCATGGCACTTGCAGCTTCTTTATCTTCGATGCGTGTACCATTTTTTGCTTTGGCCCAGATAGCTTCAGCGGCTTTTTCGGTTTCAACGGCAGCTTTATACTGTGTTTCCGCTTCGTCTTTTTTCTGTGCAGGCAGTACTCCGTCTTTGAAGAGGTTATTAATCCTGTCGAAAGTTTTCTTAGCCAATTCGGTAGCGGCATGAGCCTTCATATACGTATTGTAGGCTGCTTGTATGTCTTCTGCCTGTGCGCCGGCTATTGCTTTCTGGTTCTGTGCTTCTGCACCTTTCAGTGCTGCATTGGCCTGCGCCAGTTTGGCATCTATTTCCGGGCTGGTGAAGGTATAGAGTAGCTGCCCCTGCCTTACAGGGTCGCCTTTATGGATTAAGAGCTGGCTGATCCGGCCAACCAGTTTCGAGGCAACTTTAACCTGCGTGGCATCCACTTCGCCTTGGACTTCCAGTGTTTTGGGCCTGGAAATGGTCTTGATGGAATAGCCGATGAAGATCGCAAAGGCTACAATTCCAACGGCTGCTAAAATGATTCCTTTTTTATTCATGTCTGTCTTTTTAATAAAGTTTACTGATAATTGCCCTGTTGCTCACATTATTTGCTTTGTTTGCAATAGTGCTTTATATAGGCTTAGTTTGTTGAATGGTATGATTCGGTAACTACACCCTGTTTCTTTTGGTATTCGGAATATTGTTCCGGGATACCGGTATATTGTAACAATTGCGCCAGTGTCCTGTCGTAACCATACATAGCTTCCAGCCTTTCTATACTCACTTTTGACAGTGCCAGCCTGGCATCGACCACTTCGGTTGCATTGCCCATATCTTCATGGAACGCTTTTTCTCTGACTCTCACATATTCTTCAGCAAATTTTTTAGCCGTAGTGAGTTGAGACAATTGTTCCCTGTACATCTGTATCTCACGGTATAATTTATCTATTGCGGTAGCGATATCGCTTTGTGCTTTTTGTTCTGCTTCTTTCACCTGGCCGGTTTTATATTCTGCCACTTTTATTTTTTTAGCAACGGACGCCCCGTTAAATAGTGTCCATTTAGCGCCAATTCCTACCATCCAGGAAGGCATATAGGGAGAATAATTCTGATCAATAATATTATACATTCCCTGGAATGCGATAGTAGGGTATTTGTTGGCCTGCTCTGCTTTGAGGCCCTGGTATGCGAGTTCTTTTTTTGTTTGTACCTGCTGCAACAGTGGATTGTTTTTTTGAGCGAGGGCTTTATAATATTCAACCGGTTCAATAATATCCAAATAAAAAAGTTCTGTTTGCGGATCAATAGACACATCTTCAGGAAGCGCTAATGTATTGAGCAATGCTCTGTTTAATATTTCAGCCGTATGTCTTGCTTTGCTTAATTCCCTTTCAGCTTCCGACTGATAAACGAGGGCATTCAGTACATCTGCATGTGCTATCAATCCCTGTGTTTCCATTTTTGTGGCATCTTTCAGGTGGTTGTTCATTCCATTCAGTACATCTTCTCTTACCAGTACTGCCTGTTTTGCCAGGCATAGGCCAAAATACCTCTCGGCCAGTTCACTTATCAATTCACCGTTTTTTTGTTTTAATATTTCGTCAGCCTCTTTTTGCTGGATAGACGCAGCTTCGTTTGCTGCTTTGATCTTACCACCTGTGTAGACAGGCCAGATAGCACTGGCACTTACCACACCAAAGTTCTGTTTCTGAATGGTTTCGTCCCAGTTCGTATTTTGTATGGTTTTTAACCCTTCGGCCAATTGTCCGCGAATGATTTGCGTAGAGACTGCATCGGGATAGTTACCGACACCTGAAAAATTTCCGTAATTGCTGAGAGCACCATACAAAGGCGTAATCGAATTTTTAACGGGAGTGAGGTCAAGATGGATATCATCTGATAAAAGTACGTAGCCGGCGGCTAATCCTATATTGGGCATTTTTAGGGCTTTAGCCGCTTCTGTTTCAGCGTTGTACTGCTTTTTCAGGTAATCCACCTGTTTTATGCTATGGCTATTTTGCAAAGCCATTGAAGCGGCTTCATCAAACTTCATTTTTTTTTCCGGCAGGGCTGATTGTGCTTCTGTGCGGCCAAACATCAGGAAAGGAACGGAGAACAGAATGATTTGCATTTTTTTATTGAACATCATAACAAACTTTTTTATTTTAATTTGCGATTGATTGCCAGCAGGCATTGATTAGTTCTTCTTTTGTTGTTTCTTTTTTCAGGTCGGCTTTACCTGCTATGAATAATTTCATCATGCTTGTTACCGGCCCAATGGAAAGAGCAACCAATAATGTTTCCGGTAAATTCTTTACCAGTTTTTCTTTTTTTGCTTTTTTGATTATTTTTTGCAGCGGTTCCAGAACCGCCAGGTTTTCTTCTTTGGTTTCTTTAAATAGAAAAGGCGAGTAGGTATATTGTTCGATGAAACTGAACCTGTCTGGATTGCCGAGATAATAATTAACGGCAAAGCCTAGCATTTCAAAATAATTTTCTTTGAAGCTTCTTCCTTCTTTATAGCCTTTCAGTACATTACTGTTGAAATCGCTGGTGATATTTTTGTACAGTTCGTTGATCAGTTCTTCTTTGCTTTTGAAATACAGATATGTTGTGCCTGCGGAAATACCAGCTTCTTCGGCAAGCTGTTTCATGTTCAGGTGGTAAAATCCGTGTTCGTTGACGAGCTTCAGCGTAGTATTCAGGATGAGTTCTTTCTTATTCTGATTAACGTTCATACTGCAAAGGTATAAAAAAATGAATGAACGTTCATTTTTTTATAAATTTATTTTTATTTTTTGGAAGGGTACTGCAGGAGGGGCTATGTCTGACAGAGCTAATGTTTAGGCTCGTAATCGGGCAAGGGGGTCTTTATCAATGAATTGTGATAAAATAAAAAGAGGGTTCCCATATTTGTATGGGAACCCTCTTCTGTTACCGGTAATAATTTACAGGCTATCTCCGAAATCGGCACGGAATTTTTTCATCAATTGTTGCGGCCAGTCAGATACGGGTTCCAGTTTACCCATGAAGAAACGCAATACCGGTGGCTCGTAATAGAATTTCAGCCCGCCGATTATTTCCCTGTTATCGTAAAGCCATTTGAGCCTGTCAATAACGTACTTGATTTGGGAAAGTGTAAATACACGACGCGGAACAGCCAGGCGGAGCAATTCCATATC
This sequence comes from uncultured Ferruginibacter sp., assembly GCA_964554605.1. Classification (GTDB taxonomy): domain Bacteria; phylum Bacteroidota; class Bacteroidia; order Chitinophagales; family Chitinophagaceae; genus Ferruginibacter. The sequence continues at coordinate 1,726 of CAZKPH010000031.1, read as the reverse complement.
AGCATAGGTTTCATTACCATTTTCATCTCGTTGGTTCGATATAGAACCCCGTTCCATCCCACGTACCCCCGAAATAAGGAAGAATGAAGATGCCAAAGCACCGGCAGGGTATTGTGTTTGTGGGATATGGCTGCAGAAAGACATAGCATCAACATGCGCACCCAATACCCCCGGAGGAGTGATCATCGGAATCCCAAGTTTTTTTGCCTCTTCTACAAGAAACCTGATGAAAGAAGGGCTTTGTGAGATCATTGTCTCATCCAGAGTTTCATAGAGGCCAACAGCCATTGCTTCTACTTCTCGTATTGAAATGCCGCCATAGGTTAGAAACCCTTCAAATAGCGGTACTAATGCTTCCAATTCTTTGTATACCTTTTCGTCGTTTGTACAGATACCACCACCACGGGATGAACTCAATTTACGAGCAGAGAAATAAATAATATCTGCCAAATTTGTCATCGTCAGCAGTATTTCAGCCATAGATTTATTCCTGAATTCTTCTTCCCGCTGTTTTACCAGGTAAGCATTTTCACCTAACAAACTGGCATCCAGTACCAGGCGGATATTATACTTGTCAGCAATAGCTCTAACGTCTTTGAGGTTCTGTATGGAAAATGGTTGCCCGCCTATGAGGTTAGTGGATGCTTCCATACGGATATATGGGATGTTGGCGGCTCCATTTTTTTGTATACAATCTTCGAGGGCTTCTATATTCATATTTCCCTTGAAGGGATGGCTCGAATCAATTTTGTATGATTCCGGGTAAAGTAATTCGGCAATTTGCCCGCCCCGTTCAGTAATATGTGCTAGTGCGGTTGTGAAGTGGTAGTTCATCGGGACAATATTGCCCTTTTTTACATAGGCTACGCCCAAAATATGTTCTGCTGCCCGTCCCTGGTGTACCGGAAGCAGATATTTTTTTCCTAAAACTTCCTTAACGGCATCCTGTAAACGAATGAAGCTTTGTGAACCGGCATAGGCATCATCTGCTACCATCATAGCCGACAATTGTTTATCGCTCATGGCATTAGTGCCGCTATCTGTAAGCATGTCCAGAAAAACGTCTTTTGTATTTAACAGGAAAGTGTTGAAGCCTCCTTCGGTGAGCGCTTCCAGGCGCCTTTCTATTGGTACTAAATGCAGTTTTTGTACGATACGTACTTTATGTAACTCTAGGGGTATGTTTTCTCCGCTGTAAAATTTTACAGCGGTAGCGTGCTGGAAAGATGGATTCATACGGCTTGAAGATTTTTGATTATTAATTTTTGCAAGATATAAAATATCCTGAAGACTATGGCTGAACGATTACGTAAATTATTACAGAATCTTTTTTTCTTGCGTATTTATTATGTGTATGTTGTTCATAACAGGCAAGGCTTCGCTTTTAAGCGATAAAGAGGAGTAAATAGTCTTTTTTAGTTTATTCGGTGGAAATATAATCTGGCAAATGCAAAGCGATTAGTGAGTATTAATGCTGTTTTTATGAAATCAAAATTTCCTTTATTACAATGTGATCTAAATGGGTAAAGAATTTCCATGGAATAGGATAAAAGTATTGGAGCGATTGGGGAAAAGGATAGCGGAGTAAAGAGGAACAACTGGCAGGATTAATTGGTTAATTAAGACAATATGGCCATCTATCAAGTAATTATACTAAAAAAGAGGACTCTCATCCAAATCATGAAAAATCCTCTTTAGTACCGGAGAGCAGACTTGAACTGCCGAC
>CAZKPH010000030.1:0-13178 GCA_964554605.1 uncultured Ferruginibacter sp. | reverse complement strand
GCAAAAAAACATCCCCAAAACAAAAATTTGTGATCCATATCAATCACAAAAAAAGTGATAATCACTTTAAAAACCTGAAATGGGCAACACTGGAGGAAGTAGCTATACATCAGCAAAAGAGCCCGCAAAAGATAGCTTATAAAAAAAGACAGGCTAACAAAACAGAAGGATTAAAACTGAATGTAAATCAGGTTAAAACAATTAAAGAGATTATTAAAAACCCGAAACGAAAACTCACATATAAACAGTTAGCGGCCAAATATGGAGTAAGTGAAATGACATTGTATAGAATAAAAAGTGGTGAGAACTGGGCAAAAGTCAAATAAAACATTAAGGCATTTTATAAAAGGAATTGAGTCAGGCAATTCCTTTTTTTATTTGTTATTTTTGAAAGAAAAATATGCTTCAAAAATCTACTCTTGATTTCCTTAAACATCTAAAAAAGAATAATAGTAAAGAATGGTTTGACAAAAACCGGAAGAATTATGAAGTTGCAAAATCTGATTTTTCTTCCTTTATTAATAATCTTATTAGAAGCACTGCATTATTCGATGATACCCTAATTTCTTTAGAGGCAAAAAATTGCATTTTCCGGATCAACAGAGATATCAGATTCGGAAAAGATAAAAGCCCGTATAAAATAAATATGGGGGCATCCATAACTGCGGGAGGGAAAAAAATAAGTGCCGCGGGCTACTATTTTCATTGCGAACCCGGAAACAGTTTTCTGGCAGGTGGGTTTTACATGCCCATGCCACCACAACTAACCCAAATAAGGCAGGAGATAGATTACAATTTTGATTCCTGGAAAAAAATCATTTCAGATAAAAAATTTAAAAAATATTTTCCTGAAGGCATTGAAGGAGTGGAAACACTATCCCGCCCCCCTAAAGGGTATGATGAAGATAATCCTGCAATTGAATATTTAAAAATGAAAGGATTTATCGTATCACACGCTCTCTCCGACACAGATCTTACAGATAAAACTTTGCTCAAAAAGACACTTCAGTACTTTGAAGCAATGAAACCTCTAATATGGTTTCTTAACGAAGCTACCCTATAGTACAAATACAGCATTATATATTTTTAGGATTTATTTCAAAAATCAATCAGGCTGTATTGTCTATTAGAATTATATTTGCCGTCCAATAAAGCATATATGGAGTACAATAAATTAGTTTCAATTACCGGATTAAGCGGCCTTTTCGAGTTAGTATCTTCAAAAACAGACGGTGGTATTGTCCGTTCGCTGGAAGATAAAAGCACAAAATTTATCAGCAACCGGCTTCATAGCTTTTCACATTTGGAAAGCATAGAGATCTATACTATCAGAGAAAATGTCAACCTTGTGGAAATTTTCGATGCTATGAAAACCAGCACCGAGAAAGTACCGGATAGCAAGGCCGATGTGAAAGTACTTAAATCTTATTTCGGAAAAATATATCCGGATATGGATTTTATCCGTGTATACACAAGCGACATGAAGAAAATTGTAAAGTGGTATGAAATTATCACCGCCAATAATATTGAAATCAAATTATCCGCTGTTCCAGAGCAAGAAGCTTCCGTTGCACAGGAAACAACTGCTGCCAAGCCAAAAGCCACTGCTGAAACCAGGCAAGCCGCTGTAAAATCGGCCCCACCAAAAAAAATTAATACCCCCAGGAAGATGGCATAAAGCCTTCCTGCAAACCACTATTTTGCCAACAGGCATCTACAAACACCGGCAATATGGAGTATTCAGCAGATATACAGAAAACACCAAGGAATTTTGTTCCGAAGGATTTTAAAATTACAGACTGGGAAAGCCTTGAACCCTTTTTTGAAGATCTGCTTCGCAGAGAAATACTAACTATCAAAGACCTGGAACGCTGGCTGAAAGATGAAAGCGAACTGGAAACCGTTACTAACGAAGATATTTGCTGGCGACAAATTCGAATGACCTGTGATACTGAGAATAAAGCGCTTGAAGATGCTTTCACTTATTTTCACCTTGAAATACAACCCAAACTACAACCTTATGTCGATGCATTGAACAGGAAATTAATCTTCCACCCTCTTGTACAATCTCTCGATGAAAAAAAGTATCATACTTTTTTACGTTCCATAAGAAAAAATATCGAACTGTTCAGAGAAGAAAATATACCCTTACAAGCTGAATTGGCAGTAATGCAACAGCAATTCGGTGCTATTTCAGGTAAAATGTCGATTACTGTAGACGGGAAAGAATACACTTTACAACAAGCGGCTAAATTCCTTGAACATAATGACCGTTCTAAAAGGGAAGAGGTTTACAGAAAAATTAATGAACGACGTTTACAGGATAAGGATACGCTGGACGATCTTTTTGATAAACTTATAGAAAAACGCACGAAAGAGGCGGCTAATACCGGGTTCGACAATTACACAGATTACCGATTTAAGGAATTGGGCAGATTTGATTACAAGAAAGATGACTGTTATGCGTTTCATCAATCTGTCAAAGAACATGTACTTCCTTTGGTAAACCTGATCTATCAAAAGAAAAAGGAAAAACTCAGGCTAGGCTCTTTGCGCCCCTGGGACCTGGAAGCTGAACCCGAAGGCACTATTGCATTGAATCCCTTTAAAACAGGCGATGAATTGCTGGAAAAAACTATAAAATGCTTTTCCAATATGCGGCCATTTTTCGGGCAATGTTTACAGAAAATGAAAGAACTAGGCCACTTCGACCTGGAAAGCAGAAAAGGCAAGGCCCCCGGAGGCTACAATTGCCCGCTTGCCGAAAGCGGAGCCCCGTTTATTTTTATGAATGCCGCAGGGCAAATGCAGGATCTTACAACAATGGTACATGAAGGAGGCCACGCTATCCACTCGTTTTTATCACATCCTCTTCCTTTGAACGGATTCAAAGAATACCCCATGGAAATTGCCGAAGTGGCCAGTATGTCTATGGAATTGTTTTCTATGGACTATTGGGATACTTTTTTCAGCACGGAAGAAATAGAAAGAGCCAAAGAACATCAACTGGAAAGAGTAATAACAATTTTTCCGTGGATTGCTATCATAGACAAATTCCAGCATTGGATATACGAAAATCCCAGGCATACCAGAGACCAGCGAACCGCTGCGTGGCTCGCCATTATTGATGAGTTCAGAGATAACGTAATTGACTATTCCGGTTTGGAACAATACAGAAGTAATGCATGGCAACGGCAATTGCATTTATTTGAAGTCCCTTTTTATTATATTGAGTACGGAATCGCACAATTAGGTGCAATAGGCATGTGGATGCAATTCAAAGAAAACAAAGAAAAAGCGCTGGATAATTATTGTTATGCCCTGAGCTTAGGTGGCACTAAAACCCTGCCTGAACTTTACGAAGCCGCTGGGCTTACTTTTAACTTTGGCCCCGCCAGGATAAAACAATTGATGGATTTTGTAAAAAAAGAGTTCCAAAAATAGAATCCTTATTTACAATCGGTACAGATTCCATTTACCACCATTTCTGCATGTTTTGGCACAAAACCTTTAGGCAATTCTACTTTCGGAATAGTAACCCCATCGAGGCAAATGGTTTTTTGGCATTTTTCGCAAACAAAATGCACATGGTTATCGTGATGATGCCCGGCATGGCAATCCTCTTTGCAAAGAGCGTAAAGAATGGAATTGTCTGTTGTAGGCACATGATGAATAATCCCTTTATCTACAAACGTTTGTAAGGTACGGTATACAGTAACCCGGTCAAACATTTCCCCGGTACTTTTTTCTATATCGGCATGTGCCAAAGCACCCTCGCTTTTTAAAAAAAGTTCAAGAATTTTTTTTCTTCCTTCCGTGACACTTAGTTGGTTTCTCTTCAATATTTCATGTATCATGACATAAATTATTTTAAACTTCTGCTCTGGTAGTTTTCTTTAAGAAGTGGCGGGATGTCTTTGATCAATTTTTCTACCTCCTCTTCCTTTAACCCGTCATAAATACCTCTCACCCGCCCCTGTTTATCAACCAGGGAAAAAAATTGCGTATGGATAAACTGGTCTTCAATTTTAGCTGTAGTATCCCCCATCTTGCTATCGATTAAATACCCTTTTCGTGCAAGGTAATATAGAGATGCCTTATCTCCCGTAACAAAATGCCAGATTTTATTATTGGCCGAAGCAGCTTCTGCAACAGATGAATCATATTCTACTCTGTAAATACCGTCAATATTCTTTTTGAGTGTTCCGCCAATCATTCGTTGCTCATAATTTTTCAAAAGCGGCACGGAATCTGTCTCCGGCATACAGGAATGAGATAGTATAACAAATCCAGGCTCATCTTTGAATGAATCGAATATCCGCCTCATATTGGCATTCATTTTCGGGCATATACCCCGGCAGGTTGTAAAGAAATAATTAGCTACATATACTTTTCCCGCTACGTCTTTCTCCGATATTATGTTCCCGTTTTGATCCGTAAAATGAAAAGAGGGGATATAAGTATTAATCACGGGCAGCCTGGACTGAGAAAAGTCCACTTCACGGAACAACACAACATAAAAACCGGCAAACAGTAATAGAAAGAAAAACAGGTATAATATCCACTTTTTATTCATCATCAACGTTTTTACAAAGCTACAAGCATTACAACAGTTAGCCATTATACTTATTCAAAAGTTCTTATTTAAAAACTTGCAACAATATTGCAAATTTACTATTTTTGCTTTTTAATAGTATGTCATTAAAGGTCAATTGGGATGCAATGGGAATAGCCACATCTGTAGCCTGCGCTATTCATTGTGCTGTTTTACCTGTACTTATGAGCAGCCTGCCCATTTTTGGTATCAACATTATCGACAATGGTTTTTTTGAATGGAGTATGATTGGCCTGGCCTTTATTGTAGGTTCCTATTCTCTCTGGCATGGTTTCTTCAGGCATCATAGAAATTTCGTTACAATCATCATATTTTCAATAGGTTTTGTATTTTTGCTACTGAAACAATTCTTTCATGATTCGGCATTATGGTATTTGGCTATTGCCGTAATCTTCATAATAAGTGCTCATATTTACAATTATCGATTGTGCCATAAAAGTAAATGCACTTCTACTCATCATAAGCACTAATATCCGTTAATGGCATTATTGTTTATCGTATTGCCATTAAAATGAATCACCTGGATTCCTCTATTTGTTATTATCGCAATATCATTTATGAAACAGGCCGCTTTATTTACCAATAAGAGCTAGTATGAAATTATACCTGTTAGTTTTGTTCGTGTGCCTTAATATGCATATTAAACTGGTGGCACAAAATGCAGATGAAAATGCCATTGCAAATGTATTAATCGGTCAGGTAAATGCCTGGAACAATGGCGACATACAATCATATATGAATGCCTACTGGCAAAATGATTCCTTACTGTTTATCAGTGCCGGTGGTGTTATTCATGGATGGAAAGAATTGTCATCACAATATCAAAACTCATATCCGGATGCATACGCTATGGGGAAACTCTCATACTCTTTACAGGATATAAAGCCTGTTTCCACTAATGTTTATTTAGTAGTAGGTAAATGGTACCATAAGCAACAGGACAGGTATTACCAGGGGATATTTTCTATCGTTTTTAGAAAAATTTCCAACAAATGGCAGATTGTCAACGATCATAGTAATTGAGTGGGCAAATACGATATATCCCGGTAAACAAGCCTGTTATTACAAATTAAGTATGCAGCACAAAGCCCGATTGCAGAGGCTAGTATATCCGAATAATCGAAAGTTCTTCCAAAAACGGGTATCAGTTGTAATAACTCATTAAGAACGAGCAACAAAAAGCTGGCATATAAAAATATTTTCAACGAGTATGCCTGGCCAATGTTGACAAAGCGCCATAGTAACCAGTGGCATCCGAAAGGAAGCAGAAACGAACCTAAAAGATTAGGCGCTATTCCTAAAAAATATTTTACGGCTCCGGGACAATGGATACAATTTGGACGAATAATCCACTTAATAGCCAAAATGACAAGTGCCCCCAAAATTACAACCAGCCTGCTTTTACTTCTTTTTATCATACTGATATTTTTCTTGTTGTAAAATACAGTTTTCCTATTGGTTGTTAATCAGTGGTATTGGGTATTTCTTAATTGATTTTACTGGTCAGTTGTATTCCGGATCAGTGTATAAGTAATTTACGAAATTCAAGAGAGTCGCCGTTAAATACATTAAAATCAACATCTTCGCTGATCCCGTTCACTTTCCCGGATTCATTATGCTGCCAGAATATCCAATTCCTTTTTATTCCGGGTTTATCTTTTGCCAGATAGTGTGCAATCCACAACGGATACTCATCAAATTTTCCATTCAGGTAACCTCTATAGAATTCAATATTTGTGTAAATAACAGGCTTCACTTTATAATAAGTTTCTATTAAACTTAAGCAGTCTGCTAATCGTTTCTGCAAGAGTAATGTATCTACACATCCTTCCTGCTCAATATCCACTACCGGAGGCAAATCCCCCTTATCCAGTTTTACAGTAGATATAAAATTTTTTGCCTGATCTTTCCCGTTTTTATAAGGATTAAAGAAATGATAGGCTCCTTTTATAATCCCGCTTTTCCCGGCACCATACCAGTTCCGCCTAAAATTATCATCCATGTCATCTGCCCCTTCTGTAGCTTTTATATAACAAAAACTTATGTATACGCCGCCTACCTTCATTTTTCTTACTTCGTGCCAGTCTATAACAGACTGATGGTGGCTTATATCAATACCATGTATGGGGTAATTTACAGGTATATCAATGCCAAATGCTGCATACCTGACAAATTTTGGCCGATTTATTATAGTGAAAGCAAAGTAACTGCCAACAATAGCCAATACCAGCAATATCAACGGTATTAGTACGCGCCTAAATACTAATTTTCGCTTTTTTTTGCAATACTTATATCTTCCTAATGTTTTTGTTTTCAATGATTTTTATATATACATATTTTAATTTTAATAAAATGATACAGTTTATACAAACGGCTTTGGCATATTTTTTGAAAATATGGAACAATATTTTGAATAAACTGTCGTTAAATCAAAATATTGATTTTTAAACACTTAAAGAAATAGTTATTATAGTCGGCACAAGCACCCTATCATGAAAAACCTCTTCATCCTTTTTTCCATACTATGTTCCGGTCCGGCATTATTTGCCGCAGGGCCTGGACCGCTGAGTGATACAACCAAAAAAACACAATTGGCAACCAATACCTGCAAAAACGAACTATTGATTTTGGCTACTGAATCTAATGTTGTTTTTCCAGCGATAATTTCCGATGCCAAAGATGCTTCACTAAATTATGTAGAAAATTTTAGCGAAAAAAGAAGAGATTATCTTATACGTATTTATAACAGGGGCCGTAAGTTTTTCCCCAAAACTGAAAAAATTCTAAAAAAATATAATTTGCCGAAAGAACTGAGAGTCTTACTGGCACTTGAATCCGGATTTAACCCGAATGCAGTATCAAGGGCTGGGGCTGTTGGCTATTGGCAAATCATGGATGCCGTGGCAAAAGAATATGGTCTTGCCTATACAACACAATTATCTCCTGAAGAAAAAAGAAAACTTATTAAAGGAAATCCAAAAGCGGCCGACAGCCTTGTGAAAGCACTTGCTAAACAAAAAGACGATAGAAAAAATCTTCTGAAATCCACAACCGTTGCAGCAAAATACCTGAAAGACAGGTACCGTAACCTGGGGGGAAACTGTTTACTGGTTGTTGCAAGCTACAATTGTGGCATTGGAAATGTTTGGAATGCTATGGAAAAAACTGGAAAGAAAAATCCCGATTTCTGGGATATTAAAAACTATTTGCCTGAAGAGACAAGGAATTATGTAATGAATTTTATTACCTTAAATGTTATTTTTAATAATTATGATTTATTCGTGAAGAATAAACTTCGTTTTACAACAGAACAGATTGTAATACCTGTATCTGAAAGCAATATCAACTGCGAGACAGTGGAATAAACCTGTGCTTTTTCCGCAAAAAGGCAATGTTATAAGGTTAATACAAGTATTTTTGCCGGTATGCCGAAATTGAATATTCAGGACAGCCTTAATTTTCTTAGTAAACTTACATTGAAAAGAGTGTGGAACGCAAGTGCCGTACTATTCAGTTTTTACATCAGCCGTTTAATAAAAAAACCTGTTCAATGGGGATACCCGGTTTCTATTTCTTTTGAACCTACTACCAGTTGTAATTTGCGGTGCCCCGAGTGCCCAAGCGGATTAAGGGCATTTACCCGCCCAACGGGAATGTTACAAAAAGATTTTTTCAGGGATACAATAGATGAAATCCACCAGGAACTGCTTTACCTGATATTTTATTTTCAGGGAGAACCATTTCTAAATCCCGATTTTCTTGAGATGGTCAAATATGCCTCAGCTAAAAAAATTTATACAGCCACCAGTACCAACGGCCATTACCTGTCTAACGATACTGCAAGAAAAACCGTAGAAAGTGGTTTGGACAGGCTCATCATTTCTATAGATGGCACTACTCAGGATGTATATGAACAATACCGTGTGGGTGGAAATCTTGCCAAAGTACTGGAAGGCGCCAAAAACGTAGTAAAATGGAAAAAAGAACTGAAAAGCAAAACTCCTTTTGTCTTTTTTCAGTTTTTGGTAGTAAAGCCTAATGAACACCAGATAGAAGACATTAAGAAACTGGCTATTGATACAGGTGTAAACGAAGTACGTTTTAAAACGGCCCAGGTTTATGATTACGAAAACGACCCAAATAACCTTATCCCAACATTGGATACATTCAGCCGGTACAGAAAAAACGGGCAAGGTGTATTTCAACCTAAAAACAAATTAGCCAACCGGTGTTGGAAACTGCATCATTCTAATGTTATAACCTGGGACGGATTAGTGGTACCCTGTTGTTTCGACAAAGATGCGGTTCATCGTCTGGGTAATTTAAAAGACAAATCTTTCAAAAAAATTTGGAAAAACAGCAATTACAGAAAATTCAGAGAGGAAATCTCAAAAAGCAGAAAGAATATTGATATCTGTGCTAATTGTAGTGAGGGCATCTCCGTATGGGGAGAGTAACCCTTATATTACCGAAGTGATTTAGTAGGATAATTATGTAACTTTGCCCCGTATGGACACTGTTTTCAATAACCGCCTCCGTCAGATATTATTACTGGCGTTGATTATATTGCTGGCGGCTATACTACTGAAACAAATATATCAGTTCATGCCGGGGTTTTTAGGTGCCCTCACTTTATATATCCTTCAACGAGAGTATTATTTTCACCTCGTAACAGTACGGAAATGGAATAAAACGGGTACAGCGCTACTATTCGTTGGAGCCAGTTTTCTGCTGGTAGCTATTCCTGTTTACTTTTCCTTACAACTTATTTCGGAAAAAATTTCAGCAATAGCAAATAACCCTGCGGGCCTGATTACCAAAGCAAAAATCATTGGCTCTCACCTTGAAGCTGCTACCGGTATTCGTATTTTTACAGATCAAAACCTTAACACACTGCAAAGCAAGGCTGGCACTATCATACCCATCATACTGAATAGTTCTGCCAATATTATCAGCAATATTGCCATAATGTTCTTTCTGCAATATTTCTTTCTGAAAAGCGGCAGAGACACAGAAAAAAAAATAGGTACCCTGATTCCGCTAAAAAAGGAAAATGTTCGCCTCCTAAGCCGCGAAACAAAAAATATGATCACCGCCAATGCCATTGGCATCCCGGTTTTGGCTTGTATTCAAGGCATTATAGCCTACGTAGGTTATTTGATCTTCGGCGTGCAGGATGCACTGCTGTGGGGGTTGATAACAGGCGTTTGTTCAATGATCCCCGTTGTCGGCACCGCTGTTATCTGGGTTCCGCTTGTTGCGTATTTTTTTGCAACAGGAAATGCCTCAAATGGATTGGGATTACTTTTTTATGCCGTAATTTTGATAACTAATATAGATTACGTAGCCCGATTGACGATCCTCAAAAAATTTATGGATGTACACCCGTTGATAACCGTGTTTGGCGTTATTATTGGTATAAGTTTATTTGGTTTCTGGGGTGTGATTTTCGGGCCACTGCTGATTAGCTATTTTCTTATCCTGATCAAAATTTACATCAACGAATTTGGGAAACCCGTTTAATATATTTTGCTATGAGCATAGATAAAGACATCAACCAATCAAAATTTAGAAACGAATTTCAAAAAGCTAACGTCAATCTGATATACACCTATAACTGGATGACTGAAAAATGCAAAAAAGTTTTTGCCACAGAAGGACTAACCATGCAGCAATTCAATATCCTGAGAATACTCAGGGGGAGCCCGGCGCCTCTTTCTACATTACAAATACGGGAACGTATGCTCGACAAAATGAGCGATAGCAGCCGAATTGTCGACAGGCTTGTATTAAAAGGCCTGGCAAAGAAAGTGGTATGTAAAAAAGACAAGAGGCTGGTAGATGTAACAATCTCCGAGAAAGGGAGAAAAATACTTCAAAAACTGGATCTCTTGGAAGAAGACCTCGATGCAATTCTAAAGAATATTTCTGAAGAAGAAGCACAAATATTGAACACGATACTCGATAAGATCCGAAATTCGCTGTAATTTCCGGCCAAACATTTAGCTATATTTTTGCTACACCATTGTTGTAGTTGTATATTATTCACCTATAAATTAGTACAATGCCAGGATATGAATTATTTGGAAATGAAGAACGCAAAGAAGTAAACGATGTACTGGAAACCGGAGTTTTAATGCGTTATGGTTTTGATGCCGCCAGAAAAGGAATTTGGAAATCTGTAGAACTTGAAAAAGCCATTTGTGAAACATTCAATTGTAAACATGCACAGTTGGTCAGCAGTGGCACTGCGGCACTTACTACTGCTATGGCCGCATTAGGCATCGGGTATGGGGATGAAGTAATATTGCCGGTTTTTACTTTCGTTGCCAGTTTTGAAGCTGTATTGAGCGTAGGGGCTGTTCCGGTTTTTGTAGATATCGACGAAACGCTAACCCTCGATCCCGAAGCAGTGAAAAAAGCAATAACCTCAAAAACCAAATGCATCATGCCGGTACATATGTGCGGAAGCATGGCAAATATGGATGCACTTCAGGCTATTTGCAAAGAGAACAACCTGCTATTGCTCGAAGATGCCTGCCAGAGTATCGGCGGTGCTTACAAAGGCAAAAAATTAGGCACTATAGGAGATGCAGGTACTTTTAGTTTCGATTATGTAAAAACCATAACCTGCGCTGAAGGTGGTGCCGTTATGACCAACAGAGAAGACGTTTATATACATTGCGATGGCCTCAGCGACCATGGGCACGACCACAAAGGTACCGACAGAGGTGCAGACCTGCACCCCTTCCTGGGATATAACTACCGCATCAGCGAACTACATGCTGCCGTTGGGCTTGCGCAAATAAAAAAACTTGACTCTTTCCTCACTGCCAATAAAAAGAATCATTCGCTCCTGAAAGATATTCTATCTACTGTTCCGGAAATTTCTTTCAGAAAAATCCCTGATATACAGGGAGATACCTGTACACACCTGAGTTGGTTCCTGCCAACGGAAGAAATAACCCGTGCTGTTGTAGAAGAACTCAGGATACAGGGCATTCTCGCTGGTAATTTTTATTGGTACAATAATAATTGGCATTATATACGCAAATGGCATCACCTGAAAAATGCCATTACTCTCAATGCATTGCCCCCGGAATTAAAACAAAATGTACAGCATCATGCCAATAAAGATTTTTCGCCAAGCGATGCTATCCTCTCGAGATGTGTTTCCACAGCTATAAATCTTTCCCCGACTGAAGCTCAGGTAAAAGAAAAAGGAGAAAAAATAGTAGCTGTAATTAAAAAAATACTGAAAAAATAGGCCCCCATATCAGCTAAATAAAAAGCCCCGGCATTGCAAAATACAGGGGCCTTTTCATAAAAAGCCCTTTTCCCCACAAAAATCGTGCAAAAAATAAAAATTCGCCAATTTTTCTATATTTTGCCGTCGCTATTAATGTAATTTTACAGTATAACTTGTAAAATCCTTTAAAAAACCAATCGGGAGGGTCACTTACCGGTTAGCTAAAAGACGAGTGCGAAAATGGCTTTAAGTCAGGGACTATATCAAAAACAACTACAAAAACTCTCCCCACAGCAAATTCAACTGATGAAACTGCTGCAGATACCCACTGCCCAGTTGGAAGAACGTATCAAAGAAGAACTTGAAGAAAACCCTGCCCTTGAAGCTGACGAACAAGATGAAAAAGATGAATTTGACAATTTAGATACAGATGAATTTGAAGACAAAGAAGATGAGTTTGAACTGGATGGCAGCGAAGATGAATATGAAAATATAGATATCAGCGAATATGTTCAGGATGGCGACGACGAAGTTGCCGATTATAAACTCAGAGACGATAACTACCCGGAATTGGACAACAGCAAGATAGTCCCTCATAAAATTGAAACAGGGTTCATTGAAATGATGCTCGAACAACTTGGCATGTTGAACCTGAATGAACACAAGCACAAAATAGCCGAACAGATTATTGGGAATCTTGATGATGACGGTTACCTCCGCAGAGATGTCAGTGCTATCGTTGACGATCTCGCCTTTCGGCAAAATATCATCACTACTGAAGATGAAATCAATGAGCTCATAACATTTATTCAGGAATTCGATCCCCCGGGAGTAGGTGCCAGAAATCTACAGGAATGCCTCCTGATTCAGTTAGAAAAAAAAATCCACGAAAGCGATTCCGTAGAGCTGGCCATCAAAATCCTGAAAAAATATTTCGAAGAGTTTACAAAAAAACACTACGAAAAAATTCAGAAAAAATTAAACATCACCGATCAGCAACTTAAAGATGCCATTAATCTTATCAAACACCTCAATCCCAAGCCGGGTGGTAATATCGGCGATGCTCATAAAAACGAAGGTTATGTCATCCCCGATTTCTTTATTATCAATAATAATGGCAAACTGGAGCTAACCCTCAACAGCCGTAATGCCCCCGACCTTCGTATCAGCGAAGAATACAGGGATATGCTGAAAGATTATGAAAAAGGAAGCAAAAAAGACAAACGGCAAAAAGAGGCCGTACTCTTCATTAAGCAAAAAATAGATTCTGCCAAATGGTTCATCGATGCCATCAAACAACGGCAACATACACTC
>CAZKPH010000029.1:0-13192 GCA_964554605.1 uncultured Ferruginibacter sp. | reverse complement strand
CCTTGCCTGGGTAAATAAGGAAAGATGGCCCGACCCTGCCGGAATGATTGCTCAGTTCCGCAGGCAAAAAGTAAATACGATCCTCATCACCGAACCTTTTATTTTGAGGTCTTCGGCAAACTATAATGCTGCTAAAAATTTTCTTGCAGTGGATACTGCCGGGAATCCCTTTGAACTTACGGATTTCTATTTCGGAAGAGGCGGACTGATTGATATCTTCAGAAAAGATGCGGCCAACTGGTTTTGGTCGAAACATAAAGAACAAATGGATATTGGCGTGGAATCATGGTGGGGCGATCTCGGCGAACCGGAAAAACATCCCGCAGGGGTTTATCACAACCTGGCCAATCTCGGCTATAAGAGATTATTCCGTGCAGACGAAGTACATAATATCTATGGCCATTACTGGACAAAACTCTTGTACGAAAAATATGCCGCCGTATACCCGGAGAAAAGGCTCTTTAGCCTAAACCGGAGTGGTTATGCAGGTAGCCAGCGCTATGGTATATTTCCCTGGAGTGGGGATGTAGGTCGCAGTTGGAGCGGTTTCAGGGCGCAATTGCCTGTGATGCTGGGTATGAGTATGAGTGGCGTGCCCTATATACATGCAGATGCAGGTGGTTTTGCAGGCGGTGAAGGAGATAAGGAACTCTATGTCCGTTGGCTCCAGTTCGCAGCATTTACCCCGGTATTCAGGCCACATGGCACAGCGCTTTACGGTACGGATCCGAAAGCCTACAGTTTTCCCAGCGAGCCTTCTCTCATAGATTCCCCCTATAGGGGCTTTGCCAGGGAAGCAGTGGTACAACGTTACAGGTTGTTGCCATATAATTATACATTAAGCTATCTGCAAACTACCAAAGGCGAACCGCTTGTAGCTCCTTTATATTACTATTATTCTTCCGATACGGCTGCCTTATCCGTCGAAGATGAATACTGCTGGGGCAAGAATATACTTGTAGCTCCCGTACTCTATAAAGATCAGGTTGAGCGTAAGGTTTATTTGCCTGGCGGCAAATGGTATAAGCTAAATAGTGGGGAGAACAACAGCCTGGATTTTTCTACATATACCGGCCATTTCACCGAAACCACCTCGCTCCATTCTATACCGGTATTTGTAAAAGCCGGAAGCTTTATCCCGACGGTAGTGAAAGATAAAGGCGCCAACACTGTGGAATATAGCACCGATTCTCTGGTTGTTCATTATTTCTCGGATAGCCGCAATTCAGAAGATATCCTTTTCGACGATGACGGAGTAAGTAAATCTTCTTTGGCCTCCGGCAAATATGAATTGATAAAATTTGTTGCCAGGCCTGGAAAATCGGGGTTGCAGTTCGCATTGAGTTCTTCCGGTAAAGCCAAAAAGAAAAGGCATATTACTCTCGTCGTTCATGGAAAAATTTCAATGGAAATGAAAGCTTATATTAACGGTAAGCCACAGCCGGTACAGGTACCTTACCGGGGTAGGGAAACAGGCCCGGCAGATCTTTACCGTATAGAATTTAACTATTCGGGGTTACCTTTACGGATAGAAATTAAATAACCATACCTCATGAATTATCTTCAGTTTGATTTTGAAACCATCGATGCCCACCAGTCAGAACAGTTGCTCGCATTACTGAATCTTCAGGGCTTCGAGGGTTTTGAAGAAGAGGGCCATTGCCTGAAAGCGTTTATACCCGAAGTCCGTTTCAGCGAATCTTCCTTTACAGAAGTAATAGATTTTTTTGAGAATATCGTTTATACCCGTACTGTAATTGAGCCTGCCAACTGGAACAAAAAATGGGAAGAAAGCTATGAACCTGTAGTTGTGGATGACTTTGCTGCTATTCGTGCCGATTTTCACAGCCCTGTACCCAATGTCAGGCATGATATTGTTATTACTCCCAAAATGAGTTTTGGTACCGGGCACCATGCTACTACTTTTTTGATGATCCGGGAAATGGAACAAATTGACTTTTCGGGGAAAACTGTCCTGGATTTTGGAACGGGTACCGGGATATTAGCTATCCTGGCGGAAAAACTGGGTGCCGGGAAAATACACGCTATTGATTATGACGACTGGAGCATTAGTAATGCTATTGAAAATATCGAACATAATAATTGCTATAAAATTATTTTAAGTAAATCAGATAAAATTGTTGAAAGCCAGCAATTTGATATCGTTTTAGCAAATATAAATCTCAATGTACTGGTTAGCCAGATGGAGGCGCTGGCAAAAGTGGTAAGTTCGGGTGGGCAGGTATTATTGAGCGGGATATTGAAGGAAAACGAAGAAGCGATAATGGAAGCAATAAAGAAAAACGGGTTGTTGCCGGAGGCTGTCAGGCAGCGGGGAGACTGGATTTTGCTACTGGCGAAACACCCTTAATAGTTATCAACAGGGGTGTATTATCTTATTGTTAAGAGCGTTTTTTATTTATATTTGTACTTTATTACTATACATGAACGAGTTTATTTTAATTGTATTTGCATATCTTATCGGCTCTATACCAACGGCTTTGATTATTAGTAAGTGGTTTTTTGGGGTGGATATCAGGGATTACGGAAGTGGTAATATGGGCGCTACCAATACGTTCCGTGTACTTGGGTCAAAGTTCGGTACTATTGTAATGGTAATAGATATCCTGAAAGGAGTTATGGCTGTCAGCTTATTTACATTGCTTCCTCAATATTATCATGATGACTGGGCCAAGACCAATCTTATGATTGGCTTAGGGCTTGCTGCGGTTGCCGGGCATATTTTCCCCATATTCGCCAATTTCAGGGGTGGCAAAGGCGTGGCTACTTTATTTGGTATGGTACTTACCGTTCAGCCTGTTATAGCCCTGAGTTGCGTAAGTGTTTTTCTTTGTGTGCTTTTCTTAACACGTTATGTTTCATTAAGTTCTATCCTTGCAGGTATTTCGCTTCCGATATGCGTACTGTGGATATGGAACGACCATGTTATTTTTTACAGGGTCTTTGCCGTATTGGTGGCAGCTTTGATCATCCTTACCCATCAGAAAAATATCATACGCCTCCTCAGGGGAAGTGAAAGCCGTGTCCCTATTCTTAAGCACAGGGATAGAAGAAAGATGCGCCGTAAATCTTGATACATATACAACCTTTTTAGAAAAATTTTCATCTTCGCTTAACAAATGGTTTTATACTTATGGTATAAGACTTGTACCATTGACCTTAATTAAACATACCAACATGAAAAAATTTTTTTTAATTGCATCGGTGCTTGTTTTTTCTTCAATTTCTTGTACCCGTAATGCTGTAACCGGCAGGTCCCAGTTGACATTATTACCCGAGAGCCAGTTGCAACAGATGGCGCTAACGGAATACCAGTCATTTTTATCGCAGAATAAAGTGGTAGCCACAACAGGCAATAAGGATGCGGAAATGGTTAGGCGTGTAGGTACACGTATTGCCAATGCTATTACGGAATATTATACCTCAATGGGTAAAGGGGATGTGTTAAAGGGATACAAATGGGAGTTTAACCTGGTTGACAATAAAGAGGTGAATGCCTGGTGTATGCCGGGAGGCAAAGTGGTGGTTTACACCGGCTTATTGCCTGTGGTTCAGAATGAGGCCGCCCTGGCAATTGTCCTCGGACATGAAATAACCCACGCCGTTGCCAGCCATGGTAATGAACGGATGAGCCAGACTTTATTGGCCCAGGGCATCGGAATAGCAGGGGATGTGCTTACCAACAAGAATACTAAAGTAAACGGGATATTCAACAATATTTACGGGCCCGGGGCCCAGGTGGGTGTATTATTGCCAAATTCCCGCAAGCAGGAGTATGAAGCAGACCATTATGGGTTGATATTTGCTGCTATGGCTGGGTACAACCCGAATGAAGCCATTGCTTTTTGGCAGAGAATGGCAGCTTCTTCAAGCGGGCAAAAACCGGCTGAATTCCTTTCCACACACCCGTCTGATGAAAATAGGATTACAAAGCTAAAAGGGTATATGCAGGAAGCCTTGAAATATTATAAGCCGGTACATTAAAATCTATCTGTTTGTAAAACAGGCTCTTCCGGAGCCTGTTTTTTATTTTATTTGAGAATAAGCTCTGTAGATAGGCTTACTATTTAGTAATTACTACCACTAAATTCGTAGTAGAGCTTGGCCTGATATATTTATTTTGCTTATCTTTGCAGACCCCTTAAACTTTTAATGATGGAAGTAGAAGTAACTCAGCTAGCTCATACATTGTTAGAAAAATTAGATCTCAAGGATGAGAAGAATATTCTGATACAAGGGCTGCCTTCTACTGTCGAAAAACAATTCTCCAAAATTTCTTTTGCCAAGAACCTGACTCCGTTGCTGAAAATGCGTAAAGTTGATTTTGCGCTTGTTTTTGCAATAAATCAATGCCAGTTGAATGGCATTTTAAATGAAGTGGTGCCGAGTTTGCAAAAGGATGCTAAGTTGTGGGTTGGGTATCCCAAAAAAACATCAAAAATTGTAAGCGATCTCTCCCGTGATTGTAAATGGGAGTTCCTGGCCGGAATGGGGCTGGAAGGTGTTCATATTATTAATGTCGATCATGTTTGGAGTGCGATGCGGTTTAAAAAAACTGAAACCATAAAGCGTAAATCTGCCGGTTCAATCGTGGAAGGTATTGATTATGAAAAAAGGACTGTGATCCCTCCGGCCGATCTGGAAAACCTGTTGACCCGTAACCGGACGGCAAAAGAAGTTTTTGATAAACTGGCTTTTTCCCATAAAAAAGAATATGTAGAATGGATAACTGGCGCTAAAAAAGAAGAAACCCGAAAGGCCCGCCTGGAAAAGACGATAGAAAAACTATCCAGTGGAAAGAAGAAACCTTCTGAAAAATAATTATTTCCCTTCACTTCCCGGGCTTTGCAGAGGTAATTTGCCGGCCAGCCAACTTTCTTTTACAGGAATGATCCATTGGTTCATTAATTCACCCTTTGTAAGAATGGTATTATTGAAGTACAGCGTTTCGCCGGTTATGAATTTATTTTCGTATGCATATTTCAATTGTGGCAACGGCAATAATTCTACCTTGTCTTTGATAATGAAAGCCAGAGTTTGCCTGTTGAAAAAGGATACATTGAACCGGGCTTCTATTTCCTTAATGAACCGAACGGAACTGTCAATACTGCATCCACCCACACCATTAACAGCCTCGTCTGCCATAAGTAAAATGAACTGGCCGAAGAAAAGATTGGCATAGCCTCTCACCTGCTGGGAGTGGCTTTGCCAGTTGCTGGTAAAATCTTTGAGCATTGCCTCTATTTCCAGCGCCTCTGCTAGAATGAATAACCTGCTGCTCTGATATATCCACACTTTTGCATCGTTCGGAAAATCATCCGGCAAAAGGTCTTTGAAATCTCTATACATTTTTTGTTATTTGGCCTGTAACACCGGGTTACGAGAATTTAAAAAACAATTACTGTCGACAAGAGGGCAAAAGTAATTAATAGTTTGTTCTTGACTGTCGTATTAATGTCCTTTTTAGGCCTTACTTTTGCTGCTAAACTCGATCGTGAAAAAGATTATAGATAAAATAACGAATTGGGAAGCATGGCCTTTCAAACTTTTATATACTCCAATGTCCGTTTGCTGGTTATGGTATATAGTTCGTTCACGTGCTGTTTGGTTTTTCACTTCCAGTAATCCAAAAATTACTTTTGGCGGAATGGAAGGGGAGCCGAAGAAAGAAATGTATGATTTGCTTCCTCCGGAATTGTATCCAGCTACTGTAAATGTGATGCCCGGCGAGGAATTTTCGTTGATCGAAAGAAGAATACAAGAGAGTCCTATCCGGTACCCGTTTGTGGTAAAACCCGAAGTAGGGGGACAGGGGGTTTTGTTCAGGAAGATAGATAATCCTGATCAGTTGAAACGCTATCATTCCCGTATGCCCTGGGAATATATGATTCAAAACCTTGTTACTTACCCGGTAGAAGTAAGTGTATTTTATGTCCGGCACCCGTTGCAGGAAAAAGGGGTAATAACGGGGTTCCTGCAAAAAGTGCCATTGCATGTAATTGGTAATGGGAGGGATACATTAGCGCAATTGATCCTTGCACACCCTAAAGGGCAGAAGCGTTGTGAAGAATTATTAGCACGTCATAAGGAAAATTGGGATACTGTATTGCCGGAGGGGGAGAAGTATATGTTGAGTTATGCTGCCAATCATAACCGGGGAGCGAGCTTTATTGACCTGAAAGATCATATTGATGGCAGGCTGTTATCTCATTTTGATGCGATAAGCCACAAGATTAACGATTTTTTTTATGGGCGCTATGATATAATGTGTAATAGTATTGAGGACCTGAAAAATGGGAAAAATTTTACCATATTGGAATACAACGGATGTGGAGCTGAGCCCAACCATTTTTATGATACGGGTTATACATTGCCCGGGGCCTATCGTGAGATACTGAAGCATTGGAAATATCTTTATCATATTAGCAGCTATAACAGGAAGCGGGGAGTAGAACCCTGGCCGTTCCTGAAAGGGAGCCGTTTTCTTGCCGCTTCCCGTAAATTACTGGCCGATATGAAAGAACTGGATAAAACATTGGAGCTATAGTTTCCCTGAATTTTATTTTTATTTGATGAAACAGGTTTTTCGCATATTTTTTTGGGGGATGCTGATCAGTTTCTTAGGCACATTGCCGCTGGGAACGCTCAACATTGCTGCCATGCAGATAGGTATCCAGGAATCTGTGGCTGATGCCATATATTTTTCGTTTGGGGCATTGCTGACAGAGATGCTGTATGTACGCATATCATTGGTTGGGATAGACTGGGTACGAAGGCAGGAGAAGCTGATGAAGGTTATGGAGTGGGTTACATTGGCGATAATACTGGCCCTTGCAGCCGGTAGTTTTATAAGCGCTATGAAGAATGGTGGTACAGGGCGTAATGTTATCCTGGAAAATAATATGCACCGTTTTTTTCTTGGAATGTTTATGTGTGCTATTAACCCGGTGCAGATACCTTTTTGGTTTGGGTGGAGTACTGTTTTGTTTACCAAAAAAATACTGCATCCTGTGCCGGCACAGTATAACAGTTACATTGTGGGTATTGGGCTTGGAACGCTTATGGGGTATGCAGTTTTCATTTTTGGCGGCAAATGGCTGGTTCAGCGGATTGCCAATAGCCAACAGTATCTGAATTGGGTGATCGGGTGTATTTTTGCATTTACCGCACTGGTGCAACTTGTAAAAATGATTCGTCACAAAGATTCCGTATATAAATTTACACACGAAAAGAAGGATAATTCTTCTATATTATAATCATTAAAAATAAAGCTATGTCTGTTAAGTCATCATTTATAGCCGAATTGAAACAGGAAGCTGTTTCTACGCAGAAATTATTAGAAAGAGTACCAATAGGGTCTGTATCATGGAAACCGCACGAAAAATCTATGTCGCTGGGAAGGCTGGCAACGCATATTGCCGAACTGGCCAGTTGGGTAACAGAGATACTTACTACCGAAGAGATTGATTTTGGGACGAGAGAGTTCAAGCCTACTATTGCCAACTCTGTGGAAGAATTGCTGGAGATATACCGGAAGAACCTCGATAAGGCATTGGCAACGCTTGAAGCAACGCCGGACGAGGAATTTGATAAGCCCTGGGTAGTAAAAAATGATGGGCAGGTATTATTTACTATGCCTAAGGGTGTATGTGTAAGAGGCTGGGCTTACAGCCATTTGTATCATCACAGAGGGCAGCTTACAGTGTATCTGCGTATGCTGAATGTGCCGCTGCCGGCTATTTACGGCCCTAGTGCGGATGAGTTTTAGAAGTAAGTTGCCGCCACCCGGGAGCAAAGGAAATTAGAATTGCCGGGTTGGGGCGTTTGTGTTAAATTGCAATGCCTTGTAAGCAACTATCTGATGGAAAAGAAATACATTTTAAACAGGGAAACGGCAGAGAATAAACTCAGGAGAATGGCGCTTGAGATTGCGGAACACAATATCAGTGAACCGGAGATATTTTTATTGGGGATAAAAGAGAGTGGTTCTGTTATAGCCAGGAAGATCAGTTACTATTTGCAGCCGGTATTTAAGGGTAGTGTACAAGTATATGATATCATCATTGATAAGAAGAACCCGGTAGATGTAAAAGCAGATACTTTGCCGGATATAAGCGGAAAAGTAGTACTACTGGTGGATGATGTTGCTAATAGCGGGCGTACCATGTTGTATGCTTTGCGGCCATTATTGGACAAGTATCCCAAAAAGATCCAGACACTGGCTTTGGTGGAGAGGACATATAAATCTTTCCCGATAGGATTGGATTATATAGGCTTGTCTATTTCCACTGCGTTCAATGAGCATATTACAGTAGAAGTAGATAATGGCGATATTGCCGGAGCCTGGCTGGAGTAATTGCTAGAAATGCAAAGCATGCAATTTGAAACTGCCATTGGAGAACTCGAGGCTTGGCGTTGGGAATTTAAAAGCGCTTAATACGGTAAAAAGAAACTTTACCGTTTTTTTTCTTGTTTTTATTTTAGTGAAATCTATATCGGGAGCCAGATACCACTGGCGATAGCGCTGTATATCGGTGCGGTCAAAAATAATATTGCCATTTTTATCTTTCTCCTTATTTTCTTTTGCGCCGAACATGCCATCCGCTCCGTAACCGACGGCTACGGAAAGCCATAATGGGAGTTTGCTTTCGGGGAAAAATGACCTTAGGTTGGCGCTGGCCCAGTATGTTTGTGCATTATAATCTTTGATGAACCTTTCCCCCAGCGTTTTTCCATAAAGGTTATCGGCTCTTTTATTCAGTTCGGCATCCGGGTAATTGTTTTTGTGAAAAGAGAATTTGAGTTTGATACGCTGGTCATCCCAGGCAAATTCCTGTGCAATAAGTGAGCTACTGCCAATGATATTGGCTGAAAAATCGCCCCAACTCCAGCCCCATTCGGCACTAAAGCCATCGAGGGTTTCGATGATGGTTTGGTACACAGCTCCGCTAAGGCCACCGAGCCATATTCTTTTTTTTCTGTTGATACCCGTCCAGCTCCAGAGTTCCATGCTGGCACGGCTTTCTATATATGCGCTGTACATGTGGCCGACCTTATCTACCTGGAGCCATTCTCCATTGTCATTGAAAGTATGGAAACTGCTTCGGGGATAATTGGCATACCATGCGGCATTGAGCCCGTACATGACGGCGCTGTATCCTGTAATATTAGCGATAGCAATGGTACGTACTCTTTTTTTTATCTGGTTGTGGGTTAATAGCGGAGTAGCGTGAGAGCCAATAAATATTTTGATGTTAGTTGTGTCTTTTGCCGAAACGGTTACAGGCGGGGCTGGTAGTGCTGTATCCGGTATTGTAGAAAGGGCAGATATGGTGGCGCTGTCTTGTGCATATAGGGAAACCGTACCGAACATAGAAAGAAAAATGCTCAGTATGGTTGCAAAGGTACAAGAGTGCGACGCCACTGAAGATGAAGTATATACAGGTGCCGGGTCCATAAAAAACAAAAATAGGGATAACTGGTGTTAATGATTGGATAAAGGAGTATTTTTGGCAGAATAAAACTCTTTATATGGATACTAAGATTCAAGAAAAGGTCAACGTATGGCTTGATGGTAATTATGACCAGGCTGTAAAGGATGAGATCAAAAAATTATTGCAGGAAAACCCCTCTGAACTGGAAGAAGCTTTTTACAAAAACCTGGAATTTGGAACAGGTGGGCTTAGGGGAATAATGGGTATCGGTACTAATAGAATGAATAAATATACTGTTGGTATGGCTACGCAGGGATATGCTAATTACCTGAAGCAATGTTTTGGTAATGATGTGAAGGTGGCTATTGCCCATGATTGCCGTAATAACAGCCGCTTTTTTGCAGAGACTACTGCCAATGTTTTTGCTGCTAACGGGATAAAAGTGTTTTTGTTTGAGTCGCTCAGGCCTACGCCGGAACTAAGTTTTGCTATACGGCATCTCGGATGCCAGGGGGGTGTGGTTTGTACGGCATCGCATAACCCGAAAGAATATAACGGATATAAGGCTTATTGGAACGATGGCTCCCAGTTAGTGCCGCCGCATGACAAGAACGTAATCATTGAGGTAGATAAGATAGCTTCTGTAGATGATGTACGCTGGACAGGAGGAGAGAGCAATATTGTACTTATTGGTAAAGACCTCGACGAGGCTTATATGAAAATGGTCAAGGGATTGTCCGTTTATCCTGAAGTATGTGCTGCGCAGCATGGCCTTAAGATCGTATATACGCCAATTCATGGCAGCGGTATTACATTGGTGCCGGAAGTGCTGAAGCGTTTTGGTTTTACTAATATTACCATAGTGGAAGAACAAAGCGTGCCGGATGGTAATTTCCCTACGGTAGTATATCCGAATCCTGAGGAGACCGAGGCTATGAGTTTGGGATTGAAAAAAGCCAGGGAAATAGATGCCGATATCCTGTTGGGTACCGACCCGGATGCTGACAGGGTAGCTATCGGGGTTAAGAATCATAAGGGAGAATGGGTATTGCTGAATGGTAACCAAACGGCAATGATAGCTTTCAACTATATGATAGAAGCCCGCAGGGCAAAAGGGATTGCAAGGGCTAACGATATGGTGGTGAAAACAATTGTTACTACGGATATGATAGATATAATTGCTGCTGCAAATAATGTAGGCTGTTATAACGTACTTACCGGATTTAAGTGGATTGCTGCCATCATCCGGGAAAAGGAAGGGAAGGAAAACTATATTATCGGGGGCGAAGAAAGTTTTGGTTTAATGATCGGCGACCAGATACGGGATAAGGATGGGGTAAGTGCGGTGGCGCTGGCTTGCGAAATGGCAGCTTATGAAAAGAATAAAGGCCGCAGTTTGTTTGATAAGCTGATTGACCTGTATTTACAATATGGCTTTTATAAAGAAAGTCTTGTGAATATTGTGCGTAAAGGTATGAACGGGGCCAAAGAAATTGCGGATATGATGGAAGGGTATAGGAATAACCCACCGCAGACTATTGATGGGGCTCCTGTAGCCAAACTTTACGATTACGAATTGCAAACGGGTAAGAACTTGCAGACGGGAGAAACATGGGAAATAACACTTCCGAAGAGTAATGTACTCCAGTTTGAATTGGCTGACGGTACAAAAATATCGGCAAGGCCGAGCGGTACGGAGCCTAAGATAAAATTCTATTTTAGCGTGAATTGCAAACTGGATTCTGTGGGAGATTTTGATATGGCTGAGAAACAACTGGATGGCCGTATTGAAAGGATCATTAAGGAAATGGGATTGAGGTGATAAATTTATAATTCATTGAAAAAGCTCCCGTTAGGGGGCTTTTTTTTTGCCTTCACCGGGAGTTTTATCGGCAACGATTGCGTAAAAAAATGTTGTTTTAACAGGATTTGGCGTTATTTATGCACTTTGTCGGGGCAGCATTTTTGAGTGGGAAAGGTCTTTTTATAATACAGTGTCTAAATATGAAGAACAGAATTTTACTGATTGCATTTTTACTGATTCATTTTTCCATTACAGCCTGGAGTACAAACTATTATGTTTCTACAACCGGCGATGATAATAATAATGGAACATCTTTATCAACACCTTTTAAAACACTGGCAAAGGCTGTAACCAAAGCAATTGTTGCAGGGGATACCATATTTGTTCGTTCGGGGACATATACTGTTACTTCTACCATAAAGATCACGAAATCGGGTAATGCTGCAAAGCATATCGTGCTTACTGTATATAAGCCGGATATGGTAACTGCCGACTCCCGCCCTGTATTCGATTTTTCCGGGATGTCAGTTTCCAGTGGTAATTATGGGATTAACTTCAGCGCTGCCAGCTATTGGGATATTTACGGTATTGTAATCAAAGGGGCAGGAGATAATGGCATGATCTTACAGAGTTATGCAAGCTATAATAAAATAGAATTTTGTTCCTTTACCCGTAACAGGGATAGTGGTATGCAGATCCGTTCTGGGTCTCATCATTGCCTGATACTGAACTGTGATTCTTATGAAAATGCGGATCTCGGATCCGGGACTTCGACTAATGGCGGGAATGCTGATGGTTTTGCCCCCAAACTGGATGTCGGGGACAGTATTATTTTTCGTGGTTGCCGTGCCTGGACCAATTCGGATGATGGCTGGGATGGTTATCTTAAGACGTCCGGGACTGCTTTTCCCGATCATATGACAACGATACTGGAAGATTGTTGGGCATTTCATAACGGGTATTACTGGCTGGATGGCACCACTACTTCTTCCATGAATGGAAACGGCATCAAAATGGGAGGCAGTGATGGCAAAGACGAAGCACATAATTTTGTAGTTATAAAATGCCTCTCATTCCGCAATAAAGGAAAAGGCTTCGATCAGAACAATAATGCAGGTTCGATTTATTTGTACAACAATACGGCACATAGTAATTCCGATTATGATTTTGGGCTGAACAGTTCGGGAGTGACCTATGCATCAGATGCTGTATTAGTGATGATGAATAATGTTTCTCTCGGCTCCAAAGGTGCAACCATAAGGACTGCAGGGACGCCTGCCAGTAGTACTCCTGTAACAAACACTACCAATAGTTTTGTAAAAAGTACTACGAGTACAAACTACTTATCGCTGGATTCTACCGGAGCTGCGGCCAGAAGAGGAGTAGATGGCAGCCTTCCTTCTATCAATTACATGCACTTGCAGACTTCTCCGGCTTCTGCTTATATTGATGCCGGGACTATTTTATCTGCTGTTCAATATCATGGTACGACCGGTGTGCCTTATAATGGTTCCAAACCTGACCTGGGAGCTTTTGAAACGGCTGTGACAAGCTATACTTTTACCGGAAACGGCAACTGGAGCGTGGCTTCCAACTGGCTCAACAATAGTGTCCCGCCTGCTACGATGCCAAGTGGCGGGCAGATATATATTAATCCGGTTTCGGGCGGGCAATGTATTTTGGATATTTCTTACACACTTGCACCCGGATGCGGGCTGACTGTAATGGCAGGTAAATCGTTCGTTATTCCCGGATTGCTGACGGTCAGCAATTAGTATGTGCCTATCTTGAATTCTTAATTTCTTCAACAGTCCGGAGTTTTTCATCATCCGGTTTTTTCTTGATGTACATTTCAAACTCTTTATGTAAAGCCGGATTGGTTTTTACTGAAACCTGTATGGATATTTTTTCACCTGTAAATGAAGGGTCTATC
>CAZKPH010000028.1:0-13313 GCA_964554605.1 uncultured Ferruginibacter sp. | reverse complement strand
GAATGCTTTGAGTGTTAATTCAATATCCTCATCAGTATGTACGGTAGATGGGATAAGCCTATATATGATATGGCCTTTAGGTATAACAGGATAAACAACTATAGATGCGAAAATACCGTAGTTTTCCCGCAGATCCATAACCATAGCTGTGGCTTCTTCAACGCCACCTTTCATATATACCGGTGTTACCACGGAATTGGTATTTCCAATATCGAACCCCCTTTCCTTTAACCCTTTTTGCAACTTTAAAGCATTGCTCCAGAGTTTATCTTTCAATTCCGGCCTGGTGCGTAATAGTTCGAGCCTTTTTAAGTTTCCGAGTACTAATGGCATCGGAAGGCTTTTAGCAAATATTTGTGAGCGGATATTGTAACGAATATAATCAATGATTTTTCGTTCTCCCGCAATGAATGCTCCAATGCTTGCCATTGATTTGGCGAAAGTGGAAAAATAAAGGTCGATCTCGTCCTGGCATCCCTGTTCTTCTCCGGCTCCTGCCCCTGTTTTGCCCAAAGTGCCAAACCCGTGTGCATCATCAACCAGCAACCGGAAATCATATTTCTTTTTAAGTTCTGTAATTTCTTTCAGCTTACCCTGATCGCCAGCCATGCCGAAAACCCCTTCAGTAATGACCAGTATGCCACCTGCATTTTGTTTTTCAATGAGGGCAGCAGCTCTTTGTAATTGTTTTTCACAATCTTCGATATCATTATGTTTGAACACATATCTGTGTCCGGGATGTAAGCGGAGCCCATCAATGATACAAGCATGGCTCTCGGCATCGTATACAATTACATCATGGCGGCTGCAAAGGACATCAATAAGGCTTAGCATACCCTGGTAGCCGAAATTCAATAATATGGCATCTTCTTTATGCTCAAAGGCTGCCAATTCGGTTTCAAGTTTTTCGTGCAAATTGCTGTTGCCACTCATCATTCTGGCGCCCATAGGGTAAGCCAGGCCATATTCTGCAGTGGCTTCTGCATCCGTTTTTCTTACTTCCGGATGATTCGCTAATCCTAAATAATTATTAAGGCTCCAAACGATCATGTCCTTCCCTCTGAATTTCATCCGGCTGTTTATTTCTCCTTCTAATTTTGGGAAAGCAAAATACCCGTGGGCTCTTTCCCTGTGCTGGCCTATTGGTCCATAGTTCCTGAGTAGTCTTTCAAAAATGTCTGCCATCCTGATTGATTTTTAGTTTAAATTCCTTATAACCATATCTGAAGCGATATTTATAGAAGGAATGTAATTCGGTTTTTAGTTTGCAAAGGTAAGATTTTAAGGGTAAAATGCATAACATTGCCTTAACGGGCAGCTTGCTGCTAAATTGTTAACTTGCTGATTATAAAAATCCTTTTATGAAAAAGATTCATATTTTGCTGATGCTTTTAATTGGATTAACCAATGTGGTAAATGCTCAGTCCGATCGTCCCAAACTGGTTGTGGGCGTGGTTATAGACCAGATGCGGTGGGATTACCTGTACAGGTTCCAGTCCCTTTACGGAGAAGATGGTTTTGCCCGATTATTACGGGAAGGTTATTCCTGTGAGAATACCTTTATCCCTTATATGCCCACTTATACTGCTCCCGGGCATACGTGCATTTATACAGGAAGTGTCCCGGCCATTCACGGTATTATCGGGAATAACTGGTTCGACAGGAATTTGAACAAAACCATATATTGTACAGACGATACTACAGTTAATACAATCGGGAATGAAGGCAAAGCGGGTAAAATGAGTCCGCAAAATATGTGGGCTACAACGATCACAGATGAATTAAGGTTGAGCAACAATTTCAAAAGTAAGGTAATAGGTGTGGCTCTTAAAGACAGGGGCGCAATTCTGCCTGCCGGGCATAGTGCCAATGCAGCTTATTGGTATGATGCAGGGAAATGGATAACAAGCAGTTTCTATATGGATGAACTTCCCGGCTGGGTAAATATGTTCAATCAAAAAGATGAAGTGTCACACTGGATGTCAAAAGACTGGGATACTTTTCTGCCTTCAACATCATACGGGCTGAGTACGCCGGATGATGTACCCTATGAAGGGTCCATTAAAGGGGAGAAGAAAGTTACTTTTCCTCATAAGTTATCAGCCATAGATAAGAGCCAGCAATATGAGGCTTTCCGTACAACACCTTATGCTAATACATTCACATTTGAGTTTGCAAAAGCAGCTATTGATAATGAAAAACTGGGGAAGAATACGGTTACGGATTTTTTGACAGTAAGTATCTCATCTACAGATTATATTGGACATGCATTTGGGCCTAATTCCGTTGAAACGGAAGATACTTATTTGCGGCTCGACAGGGATATAGCAGAATTTTTGAAATTTCTGGATATAACTGTGGGCAAAGGGAAATATACGTTGTTCCTTACCGCCGATCACGGAGTAGCGCATATACCGCAGTTTCTCAACGACCATAAGATCCCTGCCGGTAGTTTTGATGATGCTGATCTGGAGAAAGATTTAAATATCCACCTGGAAAAAATTTTTTCCCGGAAGGGGTTAGTAAAAAAAGTAATGAACTATCAGATATATTTGAACGAAGATTTGCTGAAAGATTCATCGGTTAGAAGATCAGATTTGATTGCGTCGGCTATAGATATACTTAAACATAAGGAATATATTGCTGCAGCATTTGAAACAGAAGCTGTTTCTTCAGCTACATTACCGGAGACTCAGAAGATGATGGTGGTGAACGGGTATAATCAGAAACGAAGTGGCAATATCCAGTTTATCCTCAGGCCCGGTTATTTTGACGGAGGGTTTAAAGGGACTACACATGGGTTATGGAACCCTTACGATTCACATATACCTTTCATTCTCTATGGCTGGGGCATAAAACCGGGCAGGCTATATCGCAATGTATATATGACGGATATAGCGCCTACAATTGCAGCATTGCTAAGAATACAAATGCCGAACGGTTGTATTGGAAAGGTTGTTGAAGAGGCGCTGAAATAAACTTACAGTTTTATAAATCTCCCTTCTGAGATTCTCATATTTGGTTTTGACAGTACGATCATATATGTGCCGGAAGGAAAATCAGAAACATCGGAATACAAAATATTATCCCCTTTATCAAGGCTATATAGCATTGACCGGATTTCTTTCCCGTTCAGATTATAGATTCTGACTGTGATATTTTCTTTTATTGCCGAGTTGCAATGCATACGGAGTATATTCCATACAGGGTTTGGGGTTATAGAAAATATCCTGACTTCAGGGTTCTTTATCAATACAGCTATAATGGCGGAATAGTCAAAAGACCCGTCTTTATTAAATATTTTGATCCGGTAATAATTGATGCCATCCTTTACATTATTGTGGGTATAGCTATACTCTTTTTTTTCTGGAAAATACCGGGTTGAATAAATCGTACTGAATTCTGTTCCATCAACAGAGTTTTCCACTTCAAATCTGCTGATATTGTTTGCAGTTTCCGTTTGCCATTTCAACAATGCGGCAGATTCATTGGCTGTAACAGTGAAATTGTTTAACCTGATAGGCACAGTGTTGAGGTCATGGGTTACCCATACCGGAGCTGTCCAGATATAGTCCCCGTCGGTTTGCGTGATCTTTGCGAGGTAATAGTACTTGTCGCCAACAATAGTTGTGTGTATGTAGTTTAACGTGTTGGCAGATTGTTGAGTTGTGAGGATTACAGGAGAGATATTGCTTCCCGGGATTCCATAATAAATATCAATCCTCTTTACGTTGTCGCCGGCATCGGGGTCGTAGACAGTAACATTGATAGAAGAATTGCTATTCAATATTACTTTACTACCCATGATATTTCCATTTACGGAAAATGTTACCTGTGTATTCCAATCGTCTGTAGCATAAAATCGCCTTTGCTTCATGGCGCTCATCAGGCTGTCTTTATTTAGCGCTTTCGCCAGGATCACAGTTCTTGTCTTATTTGTTTTTCCAAAATTAGTGTAATGATTATCGTGATCGCAGGTAGGGCCTACATAATAACCTTTTGCCAGCGCAGAAAAATATTTTGCCTGGTATAATGTAGGTGCAACGTCAGAATAATCGTTAGTAGCAGAGAAGGCATCCCCGCTTCTTATCGCTATACCCGTAACGGCAGAATCCGCTGAAAAGTTGAAAGTTGCGGCGGTATCAACCAGCCCGTTATAATCATCATCCTGCGGATGAGCTAATACGCTAAATGCGCCAGGATAGCCATTAACTATTTTCCAGAAAGAACTGTAATCGGATTTGGCACAATAAATATCATAATTGTTCGAACTTCCCCAGGCTCCACTGCCTTTTTCCCAGCCTACAAGGCCCGGTACACCGTATGTAACCACATGCCCGCCATTGCTTATTACTCCCCATTCGAAACCAAACATGCATACGAAACTGCCGTTTTTATTAGCAGTATCAGCCTGGTATACCCCTTTTGCATAATCAGCAACATGCATTCCCGGGTTGTTGGTAGATGAAAAGTGGTTATGTTCTGAAATGCCCAAAAAATCCATGTGGTAGCTGGTTTTGGCAGCATTAAAACTACAGCCCGGGTATTCACAGAAAACAGTAGCGCTATCCTTATTGCCATCAGAATATGCGGTGTGGGAATGGAGGTTGCCAAAGTAAAAATTATATTGCGCCATTGACGGGCAACTGCAAAAAAATAGAAATACCAGAATCAGGCTTCTCATCATTAGGAAAGGTTAATATGTTTCAAAGTTATTTCCGGCTATGCTATTGAAAGCCGAAAAGTTGCCAAAGGTAGAAAAAGAAATTTAAATGAATAGCTGCAAGGAACCGACGGTATTAGTTGTTATGTTTACCTAGCTGAATAACCCGGAGCGGTATATACCCATTTTTGCAAACCGGTACAAAAGGGCATTACGTACACATCCCATCCCGTAAGTAAAACTTCGCCTGAAATTGATAGAGGAGGCTTCCTTGAAATATTTTGTCGGGCAGGTTATCTCGCCAATTTTAAAATTGTTAAATATGGCTTGTGTAAGAAACTGGTTGTCAAAAACAAAATCATCTGAATTGTTTTCCCAATTGATTTTTTCAAGAGCATTTCTCGTATATGCCCTGTACCCGGTGTGGTATTCGGAGGGTTTGGCACCCATCAGTAAATTCTGAGTGAATGTCAATGCCCTGTTAAAGAAATATTTATAATAAGGCATTCCGCCCGAAAGGGCTTTTCCTCCGAGAATCCTGGATCCCAGCACAACGTCAAACTCCCCCGACTCAAGCAAAAATGCCATAGCGCTCATTAATTTGGGTGTATATTGGTAATCGGGATGCAGCATAATAATGATATCAGCGCCTGCATCCAGAGCCGCTTTGTAGCATGTCTTCTGATTGCCTCCATACCCTTTATTTTTTTCATGAATAAACAGGCCTATCCCGAGTTTTTTTGCAACCTGTGCTGTTTCATCTGTACTGGCATCATCTACCAGTAAAACCTTATCTACAATATCAAACGGGATTTCGTTATAAGTAGGAACAAGTGTTTTAGCCGCATTATAGGCGGGCATCACTACAATTACTTTTTTATTCCTGATCATTTTGTAAGTTATTTAGCAACCTGTATATGGCAAAATTTTTCTGCAAGTTTTAAAGTGTCTGTATATCCATACGCTGCAGCAGCATTCCAATCGCTGCAGGCACCATGCATATCATTGTTTTTCTGTTTGGCAATGCCTCTTTCGAAGTATGCCTGGCCGAAATTATTTTTAAGAGTTATGGCTTTATCAAAATAGAAAAAAGCAGAGTCCATTTGGTTGAGTTCCCTGTAAGCATGCCCCAGGTTATTGTAAGTGATCGGGGATACACTTTTTGCCATTATTGCAATAGCTGTATGGCAGTCATTGATAGCATCGGTATACTGCTTATTGAGTATCTCCGCATAGGCCCTGTTGTTATATGCCTCAGCATATTGAGGTTTTAGTTTTATAGCTGTGGAATAGCTGGAAATAGCCTCCGGGTAGTTTTTTACTTCCAGGAAAAGGTTGCCAAAACTGGTGTATATTTTGGGGTTTGCCGAGTCAATAGATGCAGCTTTGAAAATATCCCGGAAAGCGCTTTCATATTTCTTTAGATATCTTCTTTCAATAGAACGGGCCAATAGTGCATCGGCAGCATTCGGCTGCAGGGAAAGGGCCATACTAAGATCCTGCTCGGCCTGTTCATGTTTCAGCATTCTGGACATAATCTTCCCTCTTTCAAAATACATGGCTGCATCTTTACTATTGAGCTCAATTGCTTTATTGATGTCATTCAGTGCCTGGCTGGTATCGCCTTTGCTGAGGTATTCCCCGGCACGCCCGGAAAGGCCGGAAGGGTTATTCCGCTTTGCAGCCCTGTCTCTTAGCGTAAATGAATTTTTGTAATCTGCGCAATGAACATAAGCAACCATGCAGAAAATCAATATTACAGGGGTGTAAACCCAGGGGAATATTTTTTTGAAAACGGGGTGTTCCTGCAACAGGTGGTTCAGGTAAAAGGCAGTTATTATTGCAATCCCTATCATTGGGAGATAAGCACGGTGTTCAAGATAATTAAAAAATACATCCGCATTTTCCAACCGGTAGATGGTTGGAGGAACTGCAAAAAACAAGAACCAAAGCAGCCCGAGCAAAACAGCCCATTTCTTTTTTGTTATAAACAGGATTGTAATGAAAACAATTGCCAGCAGGAAAAGGCTGCCGATAATTGTATCAGTGTTGTTGTAGAGTGGAAATGTTGAAAGATTGATTGGAAAAAAGAATTTTCCAATAATTGTGGGCACAACCTGGTTATTTTTAAAGAAGGGGATAATCCCCAAAACATTTTCTGTGGCTCCTGTATTGGCGACTACGCTTTTTCTCAGGTAAAAAAAGAATACCATTCCGGCTAACCATACGACAAAATAGGGCAATAGTTTTAATGAGTGGAATTTAAACGGTTTAGCTCCGAGCGGATCAGGCTTAAGTATAAGGAAATAATAAAAGATCAATAAAATCGGGAACAGCACTGTTGTTTCTTTTGTAAATAATGTTACTGCAAATAAAAGCATGTGTGCCAGGAAATACAATATGCTTTTCTTCTCAACCTGATTATGAAAAGTGGTAAACAGCAGTATCCCAAGCAGTCCTATAAGAATATCCCCTCTTGAGGGCACCCAGCCAACGTCGGAAGCAAATAAAGGGTGCACGGCAAACAAGACGGCAACCAGGAAGGAAACCTTTTTCGGAAGCTTTATTATTTGTAAAAAAAAATAAAGAGATATGCAGGTAAGTATATGAATGGTAAGATTTGTAATATGGAACATCCATAATTTATCCCGGCTTACCTGTGCATCGAGCATGAAAGTTATATTCTGGACAGGTCTGTAAAAATCGCCGACATTATTGAAGAAAGCATCTACTTTATAAACTGTATCTATTTTTTTTATATTGCCTATAATATCGAATTTTTGCTGGATAATGCCATTGTCGTCAAAATTTGTATAATCAAATTTTACAGACTGAATGTATAAGATTACCGGAAGCGTAAACAATACGGTAATGTGCAGCCACTTTTTATTAATGATTTTTTCAAAGAATTGTTTCATGATCAAAATATTTGACAACCGAATTACCTGCAATATTTTTTAATTGTATCCTGTGCCATTGTGAACCCGAGGTCAACAGATTGTTTCCAGTCTTCACAAGCGCCTTTCATATCCTTTTTCTGCAATTTTGCCATTCCTCTGTAAAAATACCCGAAGTAAAAGTTATTGGCAAGCGACAATGTTATATCGAATTGTTTGATGGCAGAGTCGCTTAGCCCGCGTTCATATAAAACCATCCCTTTATTATAGTAAGCATTAATAAAGACAGGGTTCAGCGCTATCGCTTTATCACAGTCTTTTGCAGCCTCGTCTAATTTCTTTAATCTGTAATAAACGAATGCCCTGTCATTATATGCTTCGGCGAGGGTAGTGTCGAGAGAAATAGCTTTGGTAAGATTTTGGAGCGCTATATCCAATTGCTGGGAAGTGACATAGGCTTTTGCCCTTGTATGATACACGGAAGCATTATTAGGGACAAATTGTTGGGCCTTATCTAAGTCGGCTAAAGCACCTGGGATATTTTGCAACAATACTCTTGCATTGGCCCGGTTTATATAAGCATCGAAATAAGAAGTATCTAATGTTACCGTAGAAGTGAAATCAGCCTCTGCTGCCTTGTAATCTTTCGTTATATTGAGGTTAATGATACCTCTGTTATAAAAGGCAGGGGGATATTCGCTGTTGGAAAACTCAATAGCTTTGTCAAAATCCGAGCTGGCATTGGCCACATCTCTTATTGCCAGGTACATTTCTCCACGTTTGGTAGCAGCGCCGGGGTTGCCAAGGTCTGCTCCCCGCCCGAAGAATTCGATCGAATTTTTAAAATGATCACAATGAACTGATGCCAATGGGGTATATAACAGGGTTACAATAATCGGAAGCCAAATAAAATTAGTTTTATTAGTCCTGCTAAGGTAATGGTCAAACCAAAAAGATGTAGTTATTATGATGCCGATAATAGGGAGATAGCTTCTGTGTTCGTAATATTCAACCAGGTATTTGCTATAGTAAATTTTAAAGAACATAGGCGGTATAGTGAATAGCAGGAACCATATCAACCCGAATATTGGCAATAGTTGCTTTTTCTTAAAGCTATTAAACGCAAAAACAATTGACAGTATTAGCATTCCACAACCGATTAACGTAAATAAAGGTTCGAATAAAGGCAGGGTGGATAAATTTAACGGCAAAACGAATTTTGCCAATGTGATCGGGATTGTTGGTAAATTCTGGATGAAAGGTTGCACACCTAGTATAAAATCCGGAGGGGAAACTATGACAACTTTACTCCTGAATATCAGAAAAACAATTATGCCGCATACCCAGGCAGCAAAGAAAGGGGACAGTTTTTTAAAATTGAATTTCTGTTTTGCGAGTAAAAAATAGTAACCAAGGAATACAATAGGGAAGAGCATTGCCGTTTCTTTTGTAAAAAGGGCTATTGCAAAAAGCAGGATGTGTAAAACTAAGTTATACCAACGGTGTTGCTCAATATATTTTATAAAGTTCAGGAACATAAGTGTGCCGAGCAATCCTATCAGTATATCTCCTCTGGCGGGGATCCATGATATTGCTGCTGTTAAAACAGGATGCAGGCTGAAAATGAGGCTAAATAAGAAAGCTGTAATCTTTTTGTTTTTCAGTGCAATCAGTACGTAATACAAAGAGATAACTGTAAGTAAATGATAAATAAGTTCGGTCAAATGATATATCCATGGGTTATCCTTTCCGATGAAAGCATCCAGCATAAAGGAGATGGTTTGTACCGGGCGGTAAAAATCTCCATGCAACGATATAAATGCATCAGTTTTGAAGGCAAGGCCGATATTTTTGAAACTGCTCAGAATCGGATAATTAGCCTGCACAATTGCAACATCATCCATATTGATAAATTCAAACCCGGCAGTTTTGATATAAATGAAAAACGGAAGAAGTACCAATATAATAATCTGCCAGAGTGGCTTTTCGCCAAAGGTTGTTATGATTTTAGAAGCTATTGAAACAGAATTATCTGAAGGCTGGTCAGTCAGTTTCTTATTTTTTTTTTGAGTCATTGATTTGGGCAAGTTGCAGAGATGGTTGAAAAATGTAAAATAAAAGAAAAAAACAGTAAGTACAAAGGAGAGCTTTCGTTGCGGCACTATTTTTTAAGAACTGTCACATATTCAGCGAGTTAATTATGAGCTTATAATTAGGGAAGGGATAGAAAAGATGTTTGTGAAGTGCATAGTTAGGCAACTAATTCAAAAAAAATATCCAAAGGACTCAAATGCTGGCGGATAATCAGCAAATTAATGGGAACGATTGCATTAGACAATGCAATCGATTGCATAAAAAAACTAGCTATTTCTACTATAATCTAACTTATTAAGTGATTAACTTTCGGTGTTCAATGGATTGCTATTTACTCCTTATTTTGGATTGTAAGGATTACCATAATTAATAATTGCTTCAAATATGAAAAAGAACCCTTCACTACGTGTTGATTTGTTTCCTACATGTTTTCAATCAAATTTTATGAAAAAAAATTTACTAAAAGCTCTAGCTTTTTGCTTGGTGCTTTTGTTGTCCCTAATTGGCAACGTTACCCAAGCGCAGATTATTAATGAAGGTTTTGAGACATCTGGGTGGGCCACAACTTTTTCTGCCGCTACTACGGGTTCAACCAGTATTTCTACAATTACTTCAAATGCAAATACGCTTGCTACTTCTGCAGGTTTGATAGCTGTGGCAGGGAATACTAAATTTTCAAATAGTGCAGTCTATACTTATTCATCTGCAACCAGTACAACTGCAACTGTGGCCGGAGGAACCAAATTTAAATTAGTCAATACCTACTCCATTTACACAGCTAGCGCAGGTAGCCATACATACACAGTAAATGGTTTGAGTTGGATTGGTTATGGTATTGGGGCCATTTCTACAAATGCAATAAATAATTTAGCTCGTAGCAATGCGACATCATTAATTATTGACAAGTCTTCAAAAGGATATATTATAACTCCAATTATCAGTGGTGGTATTTCTCAGGTTACTGTGTGGGTATATTCTCCCAGCGCTAATTCCAATTTGGAAATATTAGCAAATACAAATACCGATATTTTTGCAAATTCTGGTCAAGTTTGTAAAACTGTTGCAAGTTCAGCAGCAAATTTCCCAACTAATGCAAGTTCTGTAAGTAGTTCCTGGTCGGGGTCATATTATGGTACGGTTGCTTCTGCAACAACTGCTGCAGAACAGCTTCTCACAAATTCAAATGGATGGCAACAATTAACATTTACTACTAATATTCCTGCTAGTAATACCGCCGCCTTTATCAAGATTCAAAATTATGGTGGTGATAAAGATATTTATATCGATGATATAGTTGTTACTCAACCTTCTTGTGTTGCACCTACTTTAAGTGGTGCTTCACAGTCGTCAACTGTTTGTTCTGGAAGTACTGCAACTATCAGTTTAACAGGGTTAGTGGCCAGTTCTACAGGCAATGCAATTGATTATACAATAAACGGTACTGCGCAAACTCAAATAACAAATGTATCGGCTGACGGAAGTGGGAATGCAAGTTTTTCAACTCCTGCATTGACAAGTGCGAATGACGGGCAGGTGCTACAAATTACAAAAATTACGAATGGCGGATGTAATACATCATTTACTCAGAATGTGACATTAAGTGTTTCCGCAACATCTGTAGGTGGTACCGCTACATACAATGGAAGTGATGTTTGTACAGGGAGCCAACCTTCCGGAACAGTTACACTTTCCGGAAATACAGGTTCGGTAACAAAATGGCAAAAGTCTACTGTTTCCAATTTTGCTTCTTCAGTAACAGATATTACCAATACAACAACAACTTTGAATGCTTCTGATGTAGGAACAATGGCTGTGACTACTTATGTACGGGCTGTTGTTACCAGTGGGGTGTGTGCTGCTCAGAACTCATCTGTAGCTACTATTAATGTTAGTAGTACATCCGTAGGCGGTACTACTACGTATAATGGTAGTGCTGTTTGTACAGGGAACCAGCCTTCCGGGACAGTTACGCTTTCCGGGAATACCGGCTCGGTAACAAAGTGGCAGAAATCAACATCTTCTGATTTTTCGTCTTCAGTGACGGATATTGCTAATACAACAACAACATTGAATGCTTCTGATGTAGGCACAATAACAGCTACAACCTATATACGGGCCGTAGTTACCAGCGGAGCCTGTTCAGCGCAGAATTCATCAGTAGCTACTATAACTGTAAATGATGCTCCATCTATTACAGGAGAAAATTTGCCAGGAGCAACTTATGTCCAAGGTGGATCGGCCGGGACATTGAGTATAACTGCAGCGGGAGGGGGAACACTTACCTATCATTGGTACAAGAGTACTGATTCTGCTAGTAATACATCCGGAGATGATGTGGCTGTTGGAACCAATAGTAATAGTTATATTCCTTCTACTACCACTGAAGGAACATTATTCTATTATTGTGTGGTAACAGGATGTTCTCCTTCTGTTACAAGTAGTGTTTCAGGAGGCATTCGTGTAGAAGCTCCCAGCAGCCCTGCTATTATAGTAGACCAGGCAGGATTTAGTGGCACATTTGGTAATCAATTAATTAATACATCTTCATCTGCCAGGTCATTTACTGTCAGTGGTACAAGCCTTACAAATGATATTTCCCTTTCTGCTCCGGCAGGGTTTGAAATATCTACAGCATCTGGTAGCGGTTATGGAACTGGCCCGATTACGCTTACTCAATCGGGAGGCAGTGTAAGTACAACTACTATATATGTGAGATTTTCACCCACATCTCTTGGGTCTGCATCCGGTAATATAACTATTAGTAGTACAGGTGCTACAGATCAGACAATTTCCTTAAGTGGAACAGGTGTTTCTCCGTCAATAACTTTAGGGGCTTCATCAATGTCCACATTTAATGTAACTGGGTGGACTGCTTCTACTACTCAAAGTACTTCCATAAGTGGTAGTAATTTAACTGGAGATATTAGTGTCTCTGTAAGTTCTCCATTCCAATTAAGCCTGAATGGAACCAGCAACTGGGGAACGTCAGTTACCTATACCCAATCTTCAGGCAGTGTTAGTGCTACTTTATATGTAAGGTATAATCCGGGGAGTGGTTCCGGGGATGATAATGCCACAATTACAGCTAGTTCTACCGATGCAACAGATCAAACAATATCTGTAAGTGGGAAGGCCGCTCCAACTATTACTTTGAGTTCCGGGTCTGCAACACAATCTGTTAAGGCGGGGAATGCTATAGGCAATATAGTTTATACAGTTACCGGTGGTGTTTCCAGTGCGAGCGCTACAGGATTGCCATCCGGAGTTACGTTGAATGGTACTTATACAATAAGTGGTACACCTGCTACGGAAAGCAGTTATCCGCAGGCTCATAATTACACAGTTACAATTTATGGCCCTTCAGGGACAAACTCTGCAACAGCTACAGGTACGATTACGGTTACTAATCCTAATCCTAAGAAAATTGCATTCCTGTATACAAGCACTACACCTCCGACGGGCAGTAATAAATTATATACCGGATTGGCTAATACAGGCGACTATACTATAACTGTTATTACAGCTTCGAATACAGCAGGCGATACAGCAAATATTATGGCAGATTTGAAAGCAAATTATGACCTTACAATTTTGCATGAAGCTATTAGCAGTTCTAACCTGACAGCTTTGCAATTGGGTAAATATATCGGGCTTATGCC
>CAZKPH010000027.1:0-13522 GCA_964554605.1 uncultured Ferruginibacter sp. | reverse complement strand
GCCTGTTTAGCCATATTATTTTGGGGCTGCAAAGATAGGAGGAATAATTTAATTATTACAAAAAAATACCCTCAAATAGTCGGAAAAACATGAGAATTTTACCATTTATACCCAGTCTGGGGGTATTTTGCACTCCTATTCCTGATTTTCTCCTACTTTTTAATGCGCTGCCATCTCCTTGCTTTTCTACAAAAATTGTTGCAAATCCGCTTTTCTCGCCCAGGGATTTCATTATCATACATTTATAAAAAAGGGGGATATTTAAAACATCCCCCCATTTTATTGATACAGAAAAAGCATCAGTTGGTAATAGTGAATACAACTCTCCTGTTTTTGGTTCTTCCGGCGGCCGTCGTATTCGGCGCTATCGGCTTAGTTGCACCAAAGCCTTGCGCAGTTATCCTGTTTTCGGTTATACCTTTCTTAATAAAATAATCTTTTACAGCATTAGCCCTTGCAGCAGATAAAGCCATATTTTTCTCGTCCGTACCAACATTATCAGTATGGCCTTCCACACTTAGTTTATAAGACGGATTAGTTTTTAATATCTGTACAACATTGTTTAGCGACACAAACGACTTCTTCAATATTACCGATTTGCCCGTCTGGAATTGAATACTTTTGGCGGCCACGGCTATTTTCTTTTGAATAGCTGCAGACACTGGTTTTCCTTTGGGTATAGGCGGGCAACCGAA
The DNA here is from genome assembly GCA_964554605.1 of uncultured Ferruginibacter sp. Classification (GTDB taxonomy): domain Bacteria; phylum Bacteroidota; class Bacteroidia; order Chitinophagales; family Chitinophagaceae; genus Ferruginibacter. The sequence goes on along the minus strand of CAZKPH010000027.1, from coordinate 12,827 downwards.
ATTATCTTTCGGCCCGGCAAGATTGGGGCATTTATCATCATCATCGTTTACGCCATCGCCATCGCTATCCGGCACAGGGCAGCCGTGGTATTTCGGAGACCCCGGTTGATTAATACAACTGTCCTGTTCATCATTTACTCCATCCCCGTCAGTATCTGGTACAGGGCAGCCTCCATATTTAGCTATACCGGCAACAGCAGGACATTTATCTGCTTCGTCATTTATACCATCCCCATCCGTATCGGGTATGGGGCAACCGTGATATTTCGCAAATCCGGCAACGGTTTTACAACTATCCATTTCATCGTTAACGCCATCGCCATCCGTATCCGGTACAGGGCAACCGTCATACCGTGTCAAACCGGATACAAGCGGGCATTTATCAAGGGAATCAACTATCCCGTCCCCATCAGTATCCAAAACTTTAATTTCCACTAAGTTCTTAACTGGCACAGTTGTTTTAGCTACGGAATCCGTCGTCTTTTTAACTACGGTTTTTGCAGTTCCGAAAGTAAAGTTTTCATCATATTGGCGCCTGTGGCGCAAAGCCCCGGCAAGTTTTATCCCTGCAAACACATCTGCCTGTTTGGAATTCCCGAATAGCGCTGTTATTATGCTACCGGAGCCTAGATACAATGGGCCTAAACGGATAGACAATCCTGCATTCATTTTAGTTAATTCATTATAATTTAATGGCACATAAAGGCCGAAAGCTCTTCCTTCATACCGGGGCGTAAGTGTTACTGAGTTGTGGTAAAATGCCGAATACCTGTCTGTTTCTTTTGCTGCATTCAAATGTGCAGTTAGGGCGGCATAGAAACCCTTAAATATATTATAGTCGACATTCAATAATAAGCTAGTTGGCAAAGAAGCTTTGAAACTACCGGGTGTTACCCCATCTTTCGTAAAGAATGCTGTATGATTATCCAGGTAATTCTTCACTCCGGAAACGGAAGAGTCTTCCAGTTCTTTCGGGTACCATTTTTCCGCACCGGAAATATCCACCGTATAAGCTCCGGACCTGGCAGCATCAGGAGTGTATTTGATGGTACCGATATCTAACAATGAAATTCCTGCTTTTACTTTATAGCGTATTGTATTATCCGGCCTATATTCATAAACAAATCCTATATCCGTACCGATGCCTGTACTTTTGAATTTAAGCAGGTCGCCGGCATCAAAATTGTCCACATCCACCCCGCTAATACCGATATCAACCTTACCGGTTGCGTTGGATATATAGGTTTCATCCAGTAAGTCTTTATAAGCAGTACCGTTGAAACTGCCGATCACTACATGAGTATTGGCCACCCCTGCAAGGTATTTTACTGTCAGTCCGGCTTTTAGGAAATGTTTATTCTGGTTATAAAGTACCTGGCCAAGGGTAAGCCCGAAATCAGCCCATGCATTTACTTTAATACGTTGATCGGCATTGCTGCCCAGTGTTATAGGATAACTACCGTTTAGTTTATCATCCAGGCTTTGTACCAGCTTGCCGTCTATATCCTGAATATTGGCAAGAGCCCTTACCCGGCTCGTTAATGCAACGGATGTCTTTTTTCCTACATTGAACAATAGTGACGGCCCAAGGATGTCTATATTAGCAAGGGCGCTTACCGTATTGCCGCTATTGCCGAATAAAACGCTATCAATATCTCCTTTAAAGGCAGAGCCGATATTGTTCAAACTAAAAGTAGTACCGGTAGTACCAGCCCATCCGTTTACACCAATCAGATTAACATCCCACCGGTAGCGGCTGTCAACAACATTGGCAGGATTAAAAAAAACGCTATTCACCCCGGCATAATTCCCGGAATTATATCCGGCAAAACTTTGTGCTATGCCGGTTAAGTTACTGGCAACAAGCATTAGAAGAATGAGAACCTTTTTCATAAGCTGAAGTATTGATAGTATTTTATAATTAAAGACAAACCAAGATATTAATTTGTTGCTCCAATCAATAAAAAACAAGGAATTATCTTTACACAAAAAAAACACATCTTGATCCAAATAGGCCTCATTTCAGATACACATAACTTTCTTGATACACTAGTGTTCAAACATTTTGAAAACTGTGATGAAATATGGCATGCAGGGGATTTCGGGAATATTTCCCTGGCACAGCAATTAACTGCTTTCAAACCCCTTAAAGGAGTTTACGGCAATATTGACGGCATGGATATACGTTCCGTATATCCTGAACAGTTAGTTTTTCAATGTGAGGGGGTAAAGGTACTAATGCGGCATATCGGCGGTTACCCGCCGAAATATAACCCCGAAACGGTAAAACAGATACAAATACACCAGCCTCAATTATTCATTTGTGGCCATTCACATATATTAAAAATTATTTACGACAACAAACGGAATTGCCTTCACATGAATCCTGGAGCTGCCGGTAAATATGGCTGGCACAGGGTAAGTACGCTTATCCGTTTTGTTATTGACGGAGATGGTATTAGAAACTGTGAAGTAATAGAATTATAGCCTTAACTGTTTTAATCATATATCGGTGTATTTTTGCATTTTAACAAACTTTACAATGAATAAGTATTCGATATTCTTACTAAATATTTTTTTTCTCATTGCCTGCAATTCGCCTACGACCCCTTTGCAACAGAGCAAATCCACCCCTGCCGTGGCTATGCCTCAACAGGAAAAGGACTTGAGGAATGCAATAGACCATCACCCGGATTCATTTCTTTTGAAAGAGGATCTGCTGCAATATTTCCGGGAGAACGGCAACTATGGGCAGGCTATAGCTGAAGCAGAAAAATACCTCACCAGCGATACTGTGAATGACAGGCTATGGGATATAATGGGAACACTGCAATTTGAAAACGGAGATACTATCCGGGCAATTCAGGCATTTGAAAAAGCTGTCGGCATCAACTCGCAGCCGGAATACCTGCTTTCTTTAGGCAGCCTGTATGCTGAAACAGGAAATCCACGTGCCCTCGCTATTGCAGATGCCTTGTTAAAAGCAAAAGAGGCTAAGGCTGAAGTGCAGGCAATTTTTCTGAAAGGGCTGTATTACAATTGTAGCAATGACAAATCAAAGGCACTTACTTTTTTTAATCAGTGCCTTGCAATGGATTACACAAACATGATGGCCTACCGCGAAAAAGCTATCTGTTATTACGATATGGGCCAATATACCGAAGCATTGAAAGTACTGGAGAAAGCCATTACTGTGCAAAATAGTTATGCTGAAGGTTATTATTGGATGGGGCGCTGTTACGAAAAGTTGAACGACAGGCAATCTGCCATCGACAGTTATAATACAGCCCTCGAATTTGACAACGAATACCCGGAAGTGAAAGATGCACTGGCAAGATTAGGAATAAAATAATATCCGCTAATCTTACTGTATCTACAATATTTGCCCCTTATTCGTTAATTTAGATAAAAATACCTTCACCAGATTATGGCAATAATTGCACCATCACTTTTATCGGCTGATTTCCTGAACCTTGCAAGCGAATGCAGGATGTTAAACGAAAGCGCTGCAGACTGGTACCATCTGGATGTCATGGATGGCCGGTTTGTACCTAACATAAGTTTCGGCCCCATGTTTGTTGAACTTTTCCGTAAGGCTACTCAAAAAGTATGTGATGTACACCTTATGATAGAAGAACCGGAACGGTATACCGAGGTATTTAAAAATGCCGGAGCCAATATACTGACTGTACACTTAGAGGCTTGTACCCATTTACACAGAAATATTCAACAGATAAAATCTTTAGGGATGAAAGCCGGAGTTGCGCTAAATCCTCATACACCAATTGAATTATTAAAAGAAGTATTGCATGATATAGACCTGGTGTGCCTTATGAGTGTCAACCCGGGTTTTGGCGGGCAGAAATTCATTCCGCACACAATCACAAAAATAAAACGTTTGAGAGAAATGATTGATGAACAATCGCTAAAGGTATTCATTGAGGTCGATGGCGGAGTTACTTTACAAAATGCACAATCCATCGTTGATGCTGGTGCAGATGTTCTTGTAGCAGGCAATACTGTTTTTAAATCAGAAAACCCGTCCAAAACCATTGCACAACTTAAAGCAATCGCATAATACAGAACCCATTAATATGAGAATATTCTTCCTGCTTTTTGCATCGTTATTATCTGTCACTGCGCTGGCACAAAAAAAGTTTGCTACTGTACAGGGACGGGTAATTGACGAAAACGAGAATCCTGTGGCAAAGGCATCTGTAGTAATATTAGGAAGGGTTTCAGGGATCATAACCAGCGACAGCGGCACTTTTAGTATCAGGGTGCCGGCAGAAAAATCGATTGCCATTACCTTCTCTCATACTGAATATGCAGAAGAACAACGTAATTTTTTCCTTAGCGAAAACGAAACCGAATACATAACTGTCCGGCTAAGCCATAACAGTAAAACACTCGAAACAGTTATTGTTACAGATGAAAAGGAAAGAAAAGAAACCGGCATTACCCGTATAAATCCCAAAACAGCTATTGTACTACCCAGCACAGTCGGTGGTGTGGAAGGGCTTATTAAGATACTTGTCGGCAGCAGCAATGAGCTTACATCGCAATATAGTGTACGAGGCGGTAATTATGACGAAAACATTATTTATATAAATGATTTTGAAATATTCCGGCCTTATCTTGTTCGTAGCGGGCAACAGGAAGGATTGAGCTTTATAAATCCGGAAATGGCTAAGAATGTCAGTTTCTATAATGGCGGGTTTCAAAGTAAATATGGAGACAAGATGAGTTCCGTTCTCGATATCCAATATAAAAAGCCGAAATCATTTGGGGGGTCTGCTTATATAAGCCTGCTGGAACAAGGGTTCCATCTTGAGGCAGCCTCAAAAAATGAGAAAGCAACTTTTCTGCTGGGAGTGCGTAACCGGAGTAATCGGAATTTATTAAGTAGCCAGGAAACGGTTGGGTCGTATATACCTTCTTCTGCGGATATGCAGACTTATATCACTTACCGTATTTCGGATAAATGGCAATGTGAATTGCTGGGCAATATTTCCACTACCCGGTTCAAACTGATACCTGAGTCGGCACAAAAAACATCTTCGGTATTCTCTCCTCTTTTCACAGCTAATCTCGGCCTGGATATCTATTTTCAGGGGTTGGAAAAAGACGGATATACAACAAGTCTTATCGGCATTTCTGCTATTAATCAACCAACAAAAAGGACAAAGATCAAGTGGATGGCCAGCCATTTTCAGAATACCGAAAATGAAAACTTTGATATTGCCGGGGCCTACCTTTTCGGCGACAGGGATTTTGACAAAAGCAGCAGTACCTTCGGCCAGATAGTTAATCCGCTGGGTGCAGGATATTACCAGGATTACGGCCGCAACCACTTGAACATAGAAGTGTGGAACGGATCTGTAAAAGCAAGTATAGAAAGGAAAAAGCATTTCATCCAACTGGGAAGCAGTGTTGAACAAACCCGTATCCATGATAAGCTTTTTGAATGGGAATACCAGGACAGTGCCGGTTATTCATTACCAGTAAATACAGGCCAACTCAGCAGTTTTTATAACTCTACAATTGATTTGAACTATCTGAGGTACAGCGGATATGTCCAGGATAATATTAACTTAAGTAAAAATAAAAATGATGTCACCCTACAGGCCGGGTTACGTTATAACTACAATACACTTAATAATGAATGGCTTATTAGCCCAAGGATGCAAATCAGTTATTTGCCCGACTGGAAAAAAGATATTGTATTAAAATTTGCCGCCGGAATATATGACCAGCCGCCGTTTTACAGGGAATTACGCAAACTAGACGGGACGGTCAATACCGCTGTAAAAGCGCAAAAAAGCTATCAGCTTGTTGCCGGGATGGATTATAATTTTAAGAAGAACAATAAACCATGCAGGCTTACTACTGAAGCCTATTACAAGAATATGTGGGATGTAATCCCGTATGATATTGACAACGTCCGTATACGTTATTTCGGGACTAATAATGCCAAGGCATATACATACGGAATTGAAACAAGAATATATGCTGAATTGGTCAAGGATGCGGAAAGCTGGTTCAGTATCGGCCTGATGCGCAGCAGAGAAAATATAGAGGGTGACCACTATTACCTTTATAAAAATGCTGCCGGGGAAATAATCACTTCCAATACACAGGATCAGGTTATTGCCGATAGTGTAAGGCAGGATGTCGGCTGGCTCCGCAGGCCCACGGACAGGCTTATTACACTTGGCTTGTTCCTTCAGGATTACCTGTCAACTAATAAAAATTTCAAAGTACACCTGAGCCTCATATATGGCAGTAATATGCCTTATAATATCCCTAACAGTATTAAATACAGGAATGCCCTGACTATTGAGCCTTATATAAGAACAGACATCGGATTTAGCGCTTTGCTCCTAAGTGAAAAAAGCAAACGAAGAAGCCACAACCCTTTTCGCAGCTTTGATAATATCTGGGCAAGCTTTGAGGTTTTCAACCTTATCGACAGGGCTAACATCATCTCTTATCAGTTAATCAAGGACTTTTCAAATGCTGTATACAGTATACCTAACAGGCTTACACCAAGATTGATCAACTTTAAACTGGTAGCACGGTTCTAAATTCAATAAATACACATTGTGGCCTTAAATAATTATAGCATACACCGCCATGAAATACCTTCTACTATTCTTAATACAGCTAATTATCGCTAACTCATTATTTGCCCAGCAAATGCCATCTTACGAATCTGTTGTAGAGAATTTTTTTCGCAATTACACCTTTACCTATTCTGAAACTTTTCCCGAATTCCATAAGAAAAAAGACGGGTGGCATGTTGCCGAAGTTTATTTCCAATATCCGGATAGTACTGCATCTTCATCACTCTATTGGTCGGTTAGCGAAAATAAATATAAACCGCTCAGTTACCCTGCTGCTGAAAGTGATACACAAACCGCCGAACAACGTATTGGCTATTATCAAAAAACAGTAGATTGGGATTATCTGTCTTACCAGTTTCCACGAAACAAATATTTTGGCTATAGCGGCTGGGACTGGGATGTAATTTCAGATAGCGGCAATTCTACCCTGATAGAAGACACATTGTGTGAAGGGCTTGCAAGGGCTTACTCTAATTATGCAGGCGGATTCCTTTTTGACCAGTCCGGCCATCTTTTCCTCAATAACGATACAGACCGGGTTATTTTGCGTGACAATGCCCCAATACCGGCATCAAGAATTCACAAATTCATTTCATACGAGAATAAAGCCATCGAAGCATTCCGGCGTTTGTGTGAAATAAATCCCGGGTATACCACACGAGTTGGCAATATTAAGACCAAACTGGCCAATGAATATGTTTTTGCATACAGTGACCTGTTAATGGCAGGCTACCCTGCCAAAGCACACGACTTCCTGGTAAAAGCTGAATACAGCGACAGCCTGCTCAACATCTGCCGGGATTTTCTAAAAAATGTACCTTCAAACAGTATCCTGTTTACCGGAGGTGATAATGATACTTACCCATTATGGTACTTACAGGAAACACAACATTTCAGAAAAGATGTGATCGTCCTGAATACGAGTTTGTTAGGGCTGAGAAGGTTTCTGAATATGCTTTACAAAAAATATAGAGGTATTCTTTTTTCTACACCGGACACCATATTCCTGAAAAAGAACTTTGAATATTTCGTGTATGATAATTATTCTCCGGATACCCGGCCTACAGAAGTATCTGTATTTGTAAGAAGACTTAACAAATATTCAGGAGAAACCAATGAGTATCACCTAAGTGGCGAACCCCTCAAGAAATACAGAACAAATACGATCTTCTTTAACCCGGTTGTAAAAACCGGGAAAGGGAGTGCCATTAATCAGAAAACAATTGCACTGAAAGACTATCTGTTCATGAATGACTTTATTATTCTGGATATTATATCAACGCAACTTAATAAGCGAAAATTTTTCTTTACTTATGACTATTACCTTCTTTCTGGTATGTTAGCCCCGTCTGGCAACATTTATCAGTTGAAAATCAATTCTGAAGATCAATAACTATTTGTTTAAATTACCTATATTTGTGAATACGCCAATACTCAAGACTTTTGAAGTTTTTCAACAATTTGAGAGATCGATCCACGGATAAAATTACCGTAATGTAAAATGTTGCGGAATTTATCGAAGGAAAATATCATTATCGATTATTGCCCCTGTTGAATTCTTACCAGACAAGCTTTTTTAAATATGCCTCGGCAAAATGCCGGCATATTACATTAACGGAACTAAAACAGGTAATGAAAAAACATTTTTATAGCAGTATCCTTTTTTCGGCAACCTTTCTGCTAGCCGGAATTTGTACACAAGGCCAGCAGAGTTTCTCGAATGACAGCCTTTGTATTTTTTATCCATCAGGATACGATTCCACACAGATGCTACCATCTTTTGCCATTCAGCAAGAGCCCGTTGTGCAGAGCGGTATCCCGGCAGGATGGAAATTAACTTCTGTTTTTTATAAAAATACCAGTTCGCAGAATTGTGCAGTAATCAATTGTGGCAGCAATACTGACTTCTATGGTACCGGCGAAGTTATCGGAAACCTTAAGCGCAATAATACAAGTATCACGCTCTGGAATACGGACAATTACAAATACACCACAGATAATGGGAAGAGGCTTTATCAATCGCATCCCTGGGTGATGGGAGTACGGGATGACGGAAGCGCCTTTGGTATAATTGCGGACAATACATGGAAAATGTCCATTGACATTACAGACACTTCAGTAGTCTTTACATCATTAGACGGCCCGTCTTTCAGGGTATTTATCTTTGAAGGACGCACTCCTCAGGATATCGTTCAAAAACTCGGTACACTTACCGGCAGGATAAAATTGCCCCCGCTCTGGTCACTGGGATACCACCAATGCCGGTATTCCTATATGAGTGATTCCGAAGTCAGGTCGATAGCCGATAGTTTCCGTTCCAAACAACTTCCATGTGATGTTATCTGGATGGATATTGACTATATGGACCAATACAAGATTTTTACTTTTTCTTCTTCCGCTTTTCCCGATCCTGCGGCTTTAAACACCTATCTGCATAGCAAAAAATTCAAGACTATCTGGATGATCGATCCGGGAGTGAAACAACAATCAGGTTATTTTGTTTATGACCAGGGTACAAGTGGCAACCACTGGGTGCAAAATAGTTCCCTCACTCCTTTTGTGGGTACTGTTTGGCCCGGCAACTGTGTCTTCCCCGATTTCACCCGCCCGGAAACAAGAACATGGTGGTCTTCCCTTTATTACAATTTCATGAGCAAGGGAATTGATGGGGTATGGAATGATATGAATGAACCCTCGGTGTTTAACGGAACGGGAGGGACTATGCCACCTACCAATATTCACCGTGGCGGCGGGGGTATTCCGCAGGGTACACATCTCCGTTACCATAATGTTTACGGCCGCTTGATGGTGCAAGCCTCCAGAGAAGGGATACTGCAATATAATCCATCTAGAAGACCGTTCATTCTTTCCCGTTCGAATTTTCTCGGTGGACAGCAATATGCAGCAACCTGGACTGGAGATAATATGTCTTCCGCCGCCCATATGCAATTATCAGTACCGATGATCCTGACGTTAGGCTTGTCTGGCCAGCCCGTCAGCGGCGCTGACGTAGGTGGCTATAGCGGTAATTGTACTGCTGACCTCCTGAGCCATTGGATGGCATTGGGTACATTCTACCCTTTTTACAGAAACCATTCGGAAAAGGGAGCAGCAAGACAGGAACCCTGGTCGTTTGGAACAACAACCGAACAAGTGTGCAGAATTGCATTACAACGCAGATACAGATTATTGCCATATATGTACACCCTCTTACAGGAATCAGCCTCCAACGGTATGCCTGTAATGCGGCCACTCTTTTTTGCTGACCCAACAGACAAAAATTTACGGGCTCAGCAGCAGGCATTCTTATTAGGAAGCAATCTGTTGGTAATACCCAAATGGGCTACAAACGTAACTATGCCTTCCGGTACATGGCGAAGCATCTCAATCGTGGGAGAAGACAGTAGAAACGATCCATACCAACCCAATGTTCTGCTAAAGGAAGGAGCTATTTTGCCACTCGGGCAAATCCTGCAAAGTACAAGCGATTATACCGGTGATTCTCTTAGCCTGATCGTTTCGCTTGATAAAAACGATAAAGCATTTGGTTATGTGTATATTGTCTCAGGAGAGGGTTTCCAATACCAGGAAGGGAATTATATTATTAAACAATTCTCTGCAGAACCATATGGAACCGATTCCATTAAAGTATCGATAACACAAAACCAGGGACTGTTAGCAACCGACACAAGCCATTACAGAGTAGGCCTGGCAACCGAAAATGGCATTGCATACACCAATTGGACAAGCGATACAGCCATTTATATCCCCAAATACCCTTCTGTATACGGCGGAATACTTCGTACTATACCAGGCAAAATAGAAGTAGAAGATTATGATACCGGAAGCGATGGCAATACTTATCATGATTCTGAACCTGCCAATCAGGGGGGAAAATACCGTACAGACGGAGTGGACATCGAAACCTGCTCTGAAGGAGGGTATAGTGTAGGATGGATTATTCCCGGAGAATGGCTTACTTATACGGTAAAGGTTTTGTACCCGGGTATTTATACCCTACAGGCAAGAGTGGCAACAAATGTGACTGGCGGGAAAACATTCCATGTGGAGCTTGACGGTATTAATATTTCAGGAACTATTAATGTCCCCTATACAGCCGGGTGGCAGGCCTGGCAAACTGTAACAGTATATACCCCCTACCTGACTACAGGAGTAAAAGTGTTACGAATCGTTATGGATAGCAATGATTTCAATATCAATTATCTCAATTTCTCATTGTATTCACGTAACAGTTGCCCGGGGAATAATGTATCCTTTGTAGCCGCGATCCCCACAACAGGCAATACCTATCATTGGCAGGTTAATACAGGAACCGGCTATACAAACCTTCTCTTTTCAGGAGCATTAAAAGATACTTTGGTGCTAACCGGCCTTTCTACAGCTATGTATGGCAATACGTACAGGTGCCTCATTACCAGTAATGGCATAACTTATTACAGCAAAGAATATACGCTGCAATTCGGAAATAGCTGGACAGGAGCCGTAAGCACAGCTTGGGAGAATCCTCAAAACTGGAGTTGTGAGGTATTGCCCGATGCCAATACAGACGTTTTTATACCCACTGGGAAAACGAACTATCCCGAAATCAGTTCAACACCATCTGTAAGAAGCCTCAGCGCTGATGCGGGAGCAAAGGTGACGATAAAGGAAAATTACAAACTAACAATCACTCACTAATTACGGTTTGTATTTAAAACATACCGGCACCATACCCCTGCACATAAGTGTGCCAGCTTGCAACAGATTGCTGTTGCCCTGCTTCATAAAATGATTTTATGATACATTTGTATATAAACTCTTTTTTTATGAAAAATTGGATACTGCTACTTATTACTTTTTCCACCCTTGCGGCTCCTGCACAAACAAAGTCCCTGACACTGGAAGATGCGATGCTTAAAGCCAGGACAAATCTTGCACCGGAGAATCTCAGGCAATTACAATTCATTTTCGGGACTACCGATTATGTTTACCTGAAAAAATCTGAAACCGGTGATTATTGGGTAAGGGGAAGTATCAAAAAAGAGGAAGCCCCTTTTCTTACATTAAAACAATTGAATGATAAGCTCCGTACTGCCGGATACGATACGATAAAAACAATGCCCGCTATCGCTTTCAATAAATCTGCCGATTGGATATTTATTGCAGATAGTAATAAACTGGCGCTTGACCCCGTAAACAATACTGCAAAAAAACTGATACCAAAAGATTTGGCAGATAAGGAAAATACTGAAGAAAGTATTGCCGGATATATTGCTTACCTGGACAGCCATAATCTTTTTGTAACGGACGGGAAGAAGAACATACAAGTAACAAAAGATGGCAGTGAGAATATTGTATACGGATCTTCAGTTCACAGAGAAGAGTTCGGCATCACAAAGGGCTTGTTTTGGAGCCATACAGGGAAAGACCTTGCCTTTTACCGTATGGATCAGTCAATGGTTACCGACTATCCCATTATTGACTGGACAACCTACCCTGCCAGGAACAAGAATATAAAATACCCCATGGCAGGTGGTGTAAGCCACCGGGTAACGGTTGGCGTTTATAATACCGTATCGCAAACAACAACATATTTGAAAACAGGATTACCGGCGGACCAGTACCTTACCAATATTGCATGGAGCCCTGATGATAAATGGATATACATTGCCGTTTTGAACAGGGGCCAAAACCACATGAAACTTAACCAATATAATGCTATAACAGGAGAATTAACAAGAACCTTATTTGAAGAAAAAGACGATAAATATGTAGAACCTCTGGTTCCTATGCTGTTCGTAAAAAACGATCCGGCAAAATTTATCTGGCAGAGCAACCGAGACGGGTGGAATCATCTTTACCTGTATGATAATACCGGCAGGTTTTTGAAGCAATTGACACATGGCAATTGGGAGGTAGTGGAAGTAAAAGGATTTGATTCGAAGGGGGAAAATATTTTTTACGTATCTACCGAAGAATCTCCCGTTACACGAAACTTATATTGCGTTAATATTAAAACAGGGTCGAGCAAACGAATCAGCGCCGGAGAAGGAGTACACAGTACACAGATCAGTACCGACGGCACTGCCGTAATAGATTCATACAGCAATACGGGCAACCCGAGAACAATACTGATTACGGACACAAAGAATAACAAAAGCCGCCAATTGCTTCAGGCTGTAAATCCTTTAAAAGATTATG
>CAZKPH010000026.1:0-13554 GCA_964554605.1 uncultured Ferruginibacter sp. | reverse complement strand
AACCGCCGACACAAGGATTTTCAGTCCTTTGCTCTACCAACTGAGCTACCGCACCTTTCCTTTTTGGGTTGCAAAAATAAGGGTTTCTTGCTCAAATATTCAAATTTACCACCCAAAATATTCTTAGTTGCCGTAAACACTCAAAAATTTGATCCTCATTATCTTAAGTTGTTCCCAGCTAAAACCACTGTCTGCTAATTCTTCCTGGGCAGTTTGTAAACTGCTGGTCTCGCAGGATTTGAAATAATCTATAATCTCCTCCTGCTCATAATCATCTACCAGTTCATTAATGGCATAATCCAGGTTAAGACGGGTACCGCTGGCCACAATGGTCTCCATTTCTTCCATCAGTTCATCAATAGTCAGGTCCTTGGTTTTAGCGATGGTTTCAAGGGGAATCTTTTTATCAACATTCTGAATAATAAAAATCTTGTTATTATTGCGGTTAACTACGCCTTTTACGATAAAATCGTCTGGTCTTTCTATCTCATTCTCCTCCACATACTGAGCAATCAGTTCTACAAACTTTTTTCCATAACGCAGCGCTTTACCCTTGCTTACTCCCTGGCATTTTTCCAGTTCTTCAATTGTAGTAGGGTACATAGTGGCCATATCTTCAAGGCTTCCTTCCAGAAAGATAACGAACGGGGGCAATTTTTTCTCTTTAGCTACAGTCTTGCGAAGTTCTTTCAGCATTTCCAACAACTGCTGATCTGCAGCTCCGGCGCCATTTCCGGAAGGGCTGCCATCATCATCATCCGCATCAGCGCCTTCAAAGAGATTATTCAGGACAATCTTAAAAGAAACAGGCTTTTTCAGGAATTTTTCTCCTTTGGATGTAATCTTCAATACTCCATATTCTTCAATATCTTTTCGCATTAGCCCTTCAAGTATCATCTGCCGCATAAGTGAATTCCAGAAATGTTCGTCTTTTTCTTTGCCGATACCGAAAAAATCTCTTTCATCGTGCCGGAACATTTTTACCTGCGGGTTTGCCTTTCCCCGAAGGATATGCATCAGGTAGTCCATGGTAAACTGTTCGTCTAGCCCGCGGATTACTTTCAGTGTTGCCAAGGTTTCGTTTTTTGTTTCAATTGCTTCCTTTGGGCTATTACAATTGTCGCACATATCTGTGCAATGGGAGGTGTCGTAATCTTCCCCGAAGTAATTAAGCAGTATCTTTCTGCGGCAGACCGCACTTTCCGCATAAGCTACCGTTTCGCTAATCAGTTGAGCGCCTACTTCTCTTTCGCTAAGAGGCTTATCCCGCATCAGGTGTTCTAATTTAGCCACATCCTTATGTGAGTAAAAGAGAAGGCATTTGCCTTCCAGCCCATCCCGGCCTGCACGTCCGGTTTCCTGATAATAATTCTCGATTGATTTGGGTATATTGTAATGGATCACAAATCGTATGTCCGGTTTGTCGATACCCATGCCAAAGGCAATAGTAGCAACAATTACCTGGACGTCTTCGTTGAGAAACATATCCTGCCTTTCGGTCCTGAGTTTGCTATCGAGCCCCGCATGGTAAGCAACAGCTTTGATGCCGTTGGCCATTAGCATATCTGCCAGCTCTTCTGTGGTTTTACGGTTCAGCGTGTATATGATCCCGCTCTTTCCTTTGTTTTGGCTGATAAACCGTACAATTGCCTTTACGGTTTGCTCTTTCTTTATCTTGGGCAGAATCTCATAATATAGGTTTGGCCTGTTAAAAGATGAGATGAAAACTTTAGCGTTGCGCAGCCCCAAATTACGAATGATGTCACTCTGCACTTTAGGCGTTGCAGTGGCTGTTAGAGCGATCATTGGAGCGGATTCGCTGATGAGGCTCATCATTTCACGCAACCGGCGGTATTCCGGCCTGAAATCATGTCCCCATTCTGATATACAATGGGCTTCATCCACTGCAAAAAAGGAGATGTTAAGGTCTTTGAAAAATTCTATGTTTTCTTCCTTGGTAAGTGTTTCCGGAGCCACGTATAGCATTTTTGTTTTACCGGAAAGAAGGTCATCCTTAACTGTTTTTTGTTGCCCTTTATTGAGAGTGCTATTGAGAAAGTGAGCCACATTGTCTTTACTACTGTAACTGCGTACCAGGTCTACCTGGTTTTTCATCAAAGCAATCAGGGGTGATACGATAATAGCACAGCCAGGGCTAATTATAGCCGGCAACTGGTAACATAAACTCTTGCCACCTCCGGTAGGCATGATTACGAACGTATCAGCACCTTCCAAAAGGTTTCTTATTATGGCTTCCTGTTGGTCTTTGAACGAATCGAACCCGAAATGTTCCTGCAAAGCAGCAGCCAGGTCAGTTTGAATACCCTTAGTAATCTTTTTTGCGGCTGTAGTAACGGGTGTTTTCTTAGCTGGTTTCTTTGAAATAACCGTTGAAGTAGCCGTTCTTGTTTTTGCCATAGACTGTCTTTTCCTTTCTCCTCGGATTTTAATAAAATAAATAACAAAATCCCCCGGAATACATCCTGGGTGCTTTACCGCCTATATAAGGGGGGGGTAAAGTTACTTTAACTCGGGTTGAATATCAAAAATATACGTCCCGAAGCGTCCTTTAAGATAGTTAAAAAAAACCAAAAACAAAATAGTATTTAATGGCAGTGTATATCTTCTTTGTGTTATCGGCTATTTGAAGTAGGTTTGCGGCGGAAAAACAGTATGCGCAGGAAGAATATCATAACTACCGCTCTTACAACCATTCAGCTTGAGGCAGATGCACTTGGCCTTTTGAAAGGGTATGTAGGCAAAGACTTCGAAAAGGCAGTAGAAGTGATTGCTGCAGGGAAAGGGCGTATGGTGATTAGCGGAATTGGTAAAAGCGCTATTGTGGCACAAAAGATTGTTGCAACTCTAAACAGTACCGGTACCCCTGCTGTTTTTATGCATGGTGCAGATGCAATTCATGGCGATCTGGGTATTGTACAGCAGAAGGATATTGTTCTTATTATCAGTAAGAGCGGGGAAAGCCCTGAAATAAAGGTGCTGGTACCTTTGATTAAAAATTTCGGGAATGTACTTATAGGTATGGTTGGCAATGTAAATTCTTTTCTTGCCCGCAAGAGTGATATTGTTTTGAATACAACAGTTCCGCAGGAAGCTTGCCCTAACAACCTGGCTCCAACCACAAGTACTACAGCCCAGATGGTGATGGGGGATGCATTGGCGGTTTGCCTGATGGAAGTAAAAGGGTTCAATACGGAAGATTTTGCGAAATATCATCCTGGAGGGGCCCTTGGGAAAAAATTATACCTGAAGGTAAGCGATATGTCGGCACAGAACGAAAAGCCTGCGGTCTTAGGCAAAACATCCATTAAGGAAGTGATAGTGGAAATATCCCGGAAAAGGCTGGGGGCAACAGTTGTTACGGAAAAAAACGGGGATATTGTCGGTATTATCACCGATGGAGACCTCCGAAGGATGTTGTCTAATAATAATTCTTTTGAAACGCTTACAGCAAAAGATATAATGACTAAAACCCCAAAAACGATCGATGCCGGGTCCCTGGCTGTAGATGCGCTTGAGCTGATGCGCAGAAATGATATCAGCCAACTGATTGTAACCAAAAATGGCAGGTATGCCGGCTTTATCCATCTGCACGACTTGGTAAGGGAAGGCATTATTTAATTTACAAACATGAACAAGAACAATTATGTAGCCATCATGGCGGGAGGGATTGGCAGCAGATTCTGGCCGATGAGCAGAGCCAATTACCCCAAACAATTTCTGGATATCCTCAATACAGGCAGGACACTTATACAGTCTACCTATGACCGCTTTGCTCTTTTTATTCCTTCGGAAAATATTTATGTCGTTACTTCCGAGCAATATAAAGATATTGTTGCCCGGCAGTTGCCCGAAATACCCAAAGAAAACATTTTGGCGGAGCCTTCCAGAAAAAACACTGCGCCTTGCGTAGCCTACATTTCCTATAAACTTAGACAGACCAACCCGGATGCCAACCTAATCTGTGCCCCGGCCGATCATATTATTCTTGAGCCGGAAAAATTCAAAAAAATATGCCAGGAAGCATTACATTTTACTTCTCATATCAAAGCATTGATAACGCTGGGTATAAAACCTACGCATCCCAATACCGGCTATGGTTATATCCAGTACGACCAGCATGCCGTAAGCGACAATGTTTTTAAAGTGAAAACTTTTACCGAAAAGCCGGACCGTGAGTTGGCCAAAACTTTTCTGGCCAGCGGCGATTTTTTATGGAATGCCGGCATATTTGTATGGCAGGTAAAAAATATCATCCAGGCTTTTGAAAACCTGTTGCCGGAGATACATGAAGTTTTTGATGCAGAAAAAGAGCATTTCAATACACTTTCGGAAAAAACAGCTATTGAACGTATCTATCCCCAATGTATAAATATTTCTATCGATTATGGCATTATGGAAAAAGCCGATAATGTGTATATAATCCCTTCCTCGTTCGGCTGGAGCGATCTTGGCACGTGGGCTAGTGCTTATGATAATCTTGATAAGGATTATTTTGAAAATGCCGTTGCCGGTGATAATGTAATGATCATTGATGCTACCCGGAATATTGTACACGCAGATAATAAAAAACTTGTTTTGTTGCAAGGTATTGATGACTGTATTGTGGTAGACACGGCAGATGTATTGCTTATTTGCAAAAAAGACCACGAACAGGAAATCAAGGAATATGTTGCTGAAGTAAAGCGTAGTAAAGGAGATAAATACCTGTAATTTTGAGGACAATTTCTCTCTATGCCCCGTCCATTTATACAGAGTAAACTACCCAATGCGGGTACTACTATTTTTACGGTAATGAGCGCCCTGGCGGCAGAAAAAAAGGCGATTAACCTGGGACAGGGGTTTCCTGATTTTATAATGAGCGGGGAATTGATTGCCCTGGTTAATGAGGCAATGCGTAAAGGGCATAATCAGTACACACATATGTGCGGCCTGATCGCCTTACGGGAACGCATTGCAGAAAAAATTGCTTCTTTGTATAATGTATCTGTTAATCCAGAAACGGATATAACCATGACTCCCGGTGGTACTTATGCCATCTATACAGCGCTTACTACTATTCTTCGCCCCGGCGACGAAGCCATTGTTTTCGAACCCGCTTATGATAGCTACATCCCCAATATTGAAGTGAATGGAGCAATACCTGTGACAATCCCTTTACAGCATCCTTCATATACGATAGATTGGGATTTGGTTAAAAACAAAATAACAGGTAAAACCCGTGTAATCATTCTCAACTCTCCCCACAACCCTACGGGTAGTATTTTGTCTGAGTACGATATAGAACAACTGCAACGGCTGGTAAAGGATACGGGTATTTTTATCGTTAGCGACGAAGTTTATGAACACCTTATTTTTGACGGATTCGGGCATCTGAGTATGTTGCGTTACCCCGGCCTTATGGAGCGGTCTTTTGTTTGTTTTTCTTTTGGTAAAATATATCACTGCACCGGCTGGAAAATTGGGTATTGCATTGCCCCTGCCGCTTTGATGAAAGAATTTCGCAAAATACATCAGTTTAATTGTTTTACCTGCAATACTCCGGTACAATATGCTTTGGCTGATTTTTTGCGTTATAAAGACAATTATTTATTGTTGGGGAAAAGGATGCAGGAAAAGAGGGACTATTTTTTACAACAAATGCAGCAAACAAAGTTTGAACCGCTCCCTTCTCACGGAAGTTATTTTCAGTTGTATAGCTATGCTGCTATCAGCGACGAAAAAGAAAGAGATTTTGCCATAAGGCTGACTTGCGAAAATGGAGTAGCAGCCATACCTGCGTCTGCCTTTTACAGTAAGGAAACCAACAACCGGATTTTGCGATTCTGTTTTGCAAAAAACGAGTCTACTCTCAGTATGGCGGCAGAACGCCTGGCAGGGTTGTAATCCGGCAACCGGGTTTTCTCATCAGCCGGAATCATGATTTTTATCATACTAATTAACGCTGCAGAAAATTATATTTGTTTAGCTAAATCATTCATCATGAAAACAATTTTAGTTCCTGTAGATTTTTCAGATGTTGCTGAAAATGCTGCACAATTTGCCACTGAACTGGCTGCCTTTTATGGAGCTAATTTATGGCTGTACCACGCTTACGAAATACCCATTACATTGTATGATTATGCATTCCCCGTATTCGATACTACAGAAATGCAGTCTGCAGCCGAGCATGATCTGGACCTGCTAAAAGAGAAACTATTGCAGACATCCCGCCTGCCGGTGAATATACATACCCGTGCCGAAATGAATGTATTGCAGGAAGGAATCAATAATATTTGTGATGAATTAACCCCGGACCTTGTAGTGATGGGCCTTACAGGAAAAACAAAGCTTACCAAAATGATAGTGGGTAGTAATACAATCAAGGCTGTTCACGATCTTACATACCCGGTGCTGGTAATACCACCCAAAGCTACTTTTATTCCGATAAGAAAAATCGGTTTTGCCTGCGATTACCAGAAGGTAAAAGAAACTACGCCGGTTAATCTCCTGATAAAGTTTGTTAAAGACTTCAATGCAGAATTGCATGTACTGAATGTAGATTTCAGGAATAAATATTTTGGCCCTGATACTCTTCAGGAAAGCATTCATCTTTATGAAATGTTGGAAGATTATAAACCCGAATACCACAATATTGAGGCAGAAGATATAACAGACGGGATTAACCGGTTTGCACAGAAAGCAAAAACAGACTGGATCGTTGTCATACCCAAAAAACATGACTTGCTGCATAGAATGTTCGGGCGGAGCCAGACAAAAGATCTTTTATATCATACTACCATCCCTGTATTGTGTATTCATGAATAAAAGCCCAGAGGCTTATACGCCAAATTGCCTGAAATGGTGGTCGAAGTGCTTATACAAGTTTTTGCCCCATTGTTCGGGCGTGAATGTGCCAAAAAATGGATGCGGGAACCTGGAGATACCACCGGGGCCGGCTTCGTAAAACTGTTTGATCAGGCTTGTAAGAGTTTGTTTTTCTTTTTCAAAATCCCTGTTGCCTTTAATAATAAAATCCGAAGCGGTGGGTAACCCGTGTTTCCAGGGAGTATCATTATATAGTTGGGCTTTCATTATCCATCCAAAAAAACGGCCAAAAAACATCCGGGGAAGAGGTACGGGGCTTAAGGGCACACGGGTTGTTTGTATACAATGTGCCAGCATTTGTGGAGCAGTCATTTTACCCCATACTCTTTGCGAGTGCGGTGTTAAAGAATTCAGGCGTTGCATGATTTCTTCATAGCTGTCTTTATCGAATAAATTTTTCATTTGGAAAATTTTGGACAAAATATACTTTTTTACCGATTCTTGCCTTGTGCCCCGTTAAAAATTTTTTAATCAAAGTTGTACATTCGTTTTACAAAAAGGTTTAGCTATGCTCACTCTTACGCTGATACAAACACAATTGGCATGGCAGGATAAAAAAACCAACCTGCGTTTGCTGGAAGAAAAGATTGAAAGTATTCCGGATAGTGCCGAAGTGGTCATCTTGCCGGAAATGTTCAGTACGGGGTTCTGTATGGAGCCGCAATTACTCGCAGAGACAATATCCGGGCCTACTATGGAATGGATGAAGGATATCAGCCGGAGGCATAGTGTTATCCTTACGGGAAGTATTATCATTGAAGAAGAAGGGAGGTATTATAACCGGTTGGTCTGGATGCAGCCTGACGGTAGATATGGTTATTACGACAAAAGGCACTTATTTGCCTATGCGGGTGAAAATATTACATATACTCCCGGGAATAAACGCCTCGTCGCTTCTGTAAAGGGATGGCGTATTCACTTACAGGTTTGTTACGATCTTCGTTTTCCTGTGTGGACCAGGCAGCAATCCCATGACCAGCAACCGGAATATGATATCCTGGTTAACGTGGCCAACTGGCCGCAAAAAAGAATACATGCCTGGAAAACATTGTTGTGTGCCCGGGCAATCGAGAATCAGTGTTATACAATTGGTGTAAATCGGGTTGGGGATGACGGAAATAATATTTATCATAGCGGGAACAGCCTTGTTATAGATCCCTTGGGAGAAGTATTGTATCACATGGCGGATGAAGAGGATATTTTTACTATAACCCTTCAGAAACAAAAATTACAGGAAGTAAGGGAACGGTTCCCTTTCTGGAAAGACGGTGACTCATTTTTCATACAATAGCCGGAATACCTTTATCTCCTGGCATTCCTGATCAAGCCTTTTACCAGAATCATTTTTCTGTCCAGGCCGTTAGCAACCCCCTCTATTGTAGGCGGGATATAGATATCGGGTACCACGCCTGTTCCTTTTACAAGTGTATGATTGAACTGGACTAATCTGAAAATGGGTAGCCGTACTCTTAATTTTGAAATAGGAAGTTTTATTTCGGGGATAGAAATACCACTGTTGCCATACCATCCGCCTCCCGTTTCTTCTCCTGCCAACGTAATATTTTTCTGTCCTTTCACTGCACTGCAGAAAAGCGTAGCAGCTGAAAATGTAGGGCCGTTTATCAGTACATATACATTGCCGTTGAAATGAGTTCTGCGTTTTGGATGGAAATAATGCCTTTCCCAATACCCGAAATGATAATTGCCATCATTTTTTTTTCGTGCCAGGAAAAAAAGTTCGATATTGTTGAGTACCCCGTTCCTGATATGCCTTGTATATGGGGTTAATGATTTGCTTGCGGCGTAACAACTGTCTGCAACTTTAAATGGTTTATTCCTAAGATACTTTGTGAGTAAAATATACATTCCCACATTGCCGCCTCCATTTCCCCTTATATCAAGAATTAGGTTTTGTATATTTCCCTTTCTCATTTTTTTAAAGGATATGCGAAAAAATCTTCTAAGATGAGTACCTTTTTCCCTGCTAAACGTATTCAAAGTAAGAATTCCGGTATTGATGCTTGTGTCTATACTAAAAGATCTGAGTGCATCACGGTATTCCTTTTTCTTTTCCTTTCTGGCTATGCCGCTTTTCGCTGTTAAGGATTGTTTCTTTTTTGTGCTGTCTTTTCCTGGAACAAACAGAGGCAATGTTGCACTTTTTTCTACGCCGGAACTGTCAATATATGTAATGTTGTATTTATCGTAAACGCCCCATATATTTCTATGGTAATAAGGAAAGTTGCCACTGATGCGGATATAATTTACATTATCCGCATAACCATCCAACGGAAGGTAACTAAATATCTTATTTGTTAACTCCCGGCAGGACAACCCATTAATGCTTGTGATCTGCGTGCCATTTTTTATAACAGAATCCTTGTGATTAAGATTGCCAGTTACAACCATAGTGTCTTTCCATATTTTTAAGTACAGAGGGAAAGATGGAAATTTTACTTTTTTTATATAATGGCTCCACCCTTTGCTCATAATAATACTTGTGTGCCCGCAATGTATCTTGTGGGTAAGCGGGGCCAACACTTGCCATGCAAACTGCATTTCCGTCATAGAGTCTTTGATAGCATTTTCAGCCTCGCTGAAATACCTGTCCATGCTATCTTTAGGGCTATACCAGTAAAGTGAAGGGTGTTTGCTTTCCAGTATATTTTTCACCAGAAAAAAATCTGTTTTCAGCGCATCTTTAGGGAATTTTTTTTCGGGATTATAATTTTTGTAGCTGGTAGCGCATCCATAAAATAACACGGCCATGAAAAGTAGTATAAGGGTAATGGATTCTTTTCTGTTCATCTTATAGTAACACAATTAATGTATATGGTTCCATCCCTGGGCAATCAATTCATGCTTATTGCCCCCCCTTGTAATCAGTATATTTTTTTCAGAAGGTGCTGTCATGTAACCAATAATACTAATCTGATTGTTTAGGATAATTTTTTCATAATCTTCCTGGCTTACTGTAAAAAGCAGTTCATAATCCTCTCCTCCACTAAGGGCACAGGCCGTAGGGTCCAGCTCCAGTTTATAGGCAAACTGTCGGGCATCTTCGAAAACAGGGATTTTATCTTCATATATAACGCAGCCGAGATTGCTTTGTTTACAAATATGCAGCGTTTCACTACTAAGCCCGTCACTTACATCTATCATGGCTGTTGGTATTATTTCTTTTTCGGCGAAGAAATCAATAATATCTTTACGGGCTTCCGGTTTAAGCATTCTTCCTACTATATAAGCCTGGTTCTCAAGGTCAGGCTGGGAGCCGGTTTCGGCAAATATTCTTTTTTCCCTCTCTAATAATGTTAAGCCTAAGAAGGCTCCGCCGAGGAATCCGCTCACACATAAAAGATCCCCCTTTTTGGCTGTGCTTCTTTTAACATATTTGCCAGGAGCAACTTCGCCGACTGCTGTAACTGAGATAATAAAACCTTTTTGCGAGGAAGTAGTATCTCCGCCAATAAGGTCTACATCATATTTTTCGCAAGCTGTATATACCCCTTCATAAAATTCGTCTAATGCTTCCACACTAAAACGGTTACTAAATGCAATACTAAGGGTAATGTGTGTAGGCGTTGCATTCATGGCATATACATCACTGAGGTTAACTATCACACTTTTGTATCCCAGGTGTTTAAGAGGGGTGTATGCCAGGTCAAAATGAACACCTTCGACTAACATGTCAGTGGTGATAACCGTTTGTTTGCCGAAATGGTCGATAACAGCAGCGTCGTCGCCTACACTTAGCAAAGTAGAGGCGTTGTAGGTTTCATTATTACGAGTGAGATGGTCTATCAGTCCAAATTCTCCTAAAGTGTTTATTTCGGTTCTCTCATTCATAAAAAAATTTTGATATTTATCTTCCTTTTCAAATGGCAGCAGCAGATATATTGATGTTACGAAGAAGATGATAAACTAAAACAGGCTGTTTGTTTGGTAGTGTTGTTTTATAATTCTTTTTTATTGTTAATGATATCCAGCATATTATCGTGTATACGGCCGTTTGTAGCCAGCAGGTGAGGCTGGTAAACAGAATAATATTTCCCTTCAAAATCTGTTACTTTTCCTCCGGCTTCTTCTACTATAAGGAATCCGGCAGCGCTATCCCAAGCCTGAAGTTTATGTTCGTAAAAGCCGTCAAATCTTCCCGCGGCAACCCAACACAGATCAAGCGCAGCACTACCTAACCTTCTTACAGGAACTCCTTTTCTAATAAACCGTTCGAAGACTTGTAAAGGGCCGTTTGGTGAATCGAGGTACGTATAGGGAAATCCGGTAACAAGAAAACTGGTATGCACATCTGCTTTTTTACTAACAGCTATTCTTTTTCCATTCAGCATAGCGCCCTTGCCCCTTTCTGCAAAAAAATACTCATTCATGAACGGGTTATAGACAGCTCCCATAATGATCTGCCCCTTATGTTCAACAGCAATGCTTACGCAGCAGATAGGTACACCGTTTGCAAAATTGATAGTGCCGTCTATCGGGTCTATTATCCATTTATATTCGCTGTCCATTATTATTTCACCCACTTCTTCGCTCAGGATAAAATGATGAGGGTAATCGCCTTTAATTACTTCCAAGATGGCTTTTTCGGAAGCATGGTCGGCGTCCGTAACAAGGTTATTGATCCCTTCTTTATTAGATACGGCAAAATGACCGTTGAAGAAGCGTTGTATTTCTTTGGCACCGGCTTCTGTTGCTTTCAGTAGTGTATTTAGTATCATGTAACAAAGATACTATTGCGTATAGTAAATTTGTATCAAAGAGGTTGTATTTTCTTTTTGAATAATGCCTCAAATACTCGTATTTCGTATATGTAAACCTGATATATTTTGCAGCTTTCGGTTATTATAGTCAATTATAACGTAAAATATTTCCTGGAGCAATGTCTCTATAGTGCCCGCAAGGCCACAAAGGATATCTCTGCGGAAATAATAGTCGTGGATAATAATTCTACCGATAGCAGCCGGGATTACCTTACAAGTGTATTTCCTGAAGTAGTGTTTATCTGGAACAGGGAGAATGTAGGATTTGCCCGGGCTAATAACCTGGCGATGAAGCGGTCAACAGGGAAGTATATACTTTTTCTTAATCCCGATACCATACTGGCAGAAGATACACTTACAAAATGTATACATTGTATGGAACAAAACCCGGCGATCGGTGCGTTGGGAGTGAGGATGGTTGACGGCAGCGGAATGTATCTTAAGGAAAGCAAACGTTCTTACCCGTCTCCAATGACATCTTTGTACAAATTATTGGGGCTGGCAAAACTATTTCCCCATTCCTGTGTATTTGCCAAATATCATTTGGGCAATCTGAATGAGTATGAAAATAATGAAGTGGATGTGCTGGCCGGAGCATTTATGATGGCTCCCCGGGAGGTTTTGAATCGTATCGATGGCTTTGACGAGTCTTTTTTTATGTATGGCGAGGATATTGATATAAGTTATCGTATTCAGCAGGCAGGTTGTATTAATTATTATTTTTCTGAAACAACGATCATTCATTTTAAGGGAGAAAGTACTCAAAAGGGCAGCCTGAAATACGTAAAGCTGTTTTATACCGCTATGAGTCAATTTGTCCAGAAACATTTTTCCGGAGGAAAAGTATTGTTCTTCAGGCTTTTTATGCATGTGGGGATATGGTTAAGGGCTATTGTATCCGGCGTTGCAGGGTTTGTAAGAAAGCTGATACCTGCCGGCAAAACAATTCCTTTTAGCGGCAGTGTAGTAATTGTTTCCGGAGAGGATAGTTACGTTAAAATCAGCAGTGCAATAAAACAGGCGCTGCCAAAATCTGTAATTATAGGAAGAGTGGATAGCGGCACGGAATCTGTTGGCGATTCAATAACGGATATTGCCGGATTGCCTGAATATATTAAACATCATTCAGATATTGGCGGTATTGTATTTTGTATAGAGGAACTATCCTATAAAACAATGATCGGGCTTTTAGTACAACTGCCACATCAATTGCGGTATTGGTTTCATACTGTTGGTTCCGGGGCGATAATTGGCAGTAATGATAAAGATTGTTCCGGTGAGTTTTGGATTGTATCATAAAACAAAAACGCTGCCTCTTATGGAAGCAGCGTTATACATACTAACCCACGACTAACTTATTTTTATGCGGCCTGCATTTCCGCAATTTTTGATCTGATTTTTCCTTCAATTTCATTGGCGAGTTCAGGGTTGTCCTGTAATAATTGTTTTACGGAATCCCTTCCCTGTCCCAGTTTATTGGTATCATAGCTAAACCAGCTTCCGCTTTTCTGCAATATACCCAGTTCTACTCCCATATCTATAATCTCCCCCATTTTGGATATCCCTTCTCCAAAAATTATATCAAACTCTGCCTGCCTGAAAGGAGGAGCTACTTTGTTTTTAACCACTTTTACTTTTACCCTGTTGCCGATAGCTTCATCCCCATCTTTAATCTGGGCAATACGTCTTATGTCTATCCTTACGGAAGAATAGAACTTCAGTGCATTGCCTCCGGTAGTTGTTTCCGGGTTACCAAACATAACACCAATTTTTTCTCTAAGCTGGTTTATAAAAATGCAACAACAATTGGTCTTTGAAATTGTTGCAGTAAGCTTGCGCAAGGCCTGGCTCATTAAACGGGCCTGAAGCCCCATTTTACTATCGCCCATTT
>CAZKPH010000025.1:0-13590 GCA_964554605.1 uncultured Ferruginibacter sp. | reverse complement strand
CTTCCAGTGCAAATTTGCTTAGCCTTGCTTCTATATAACGGGGAGCGGCAGCATCATCACCAGTACAAACATCGCCCCAGTTTCCCTGGGTATCTATCAGCAGGTCTTTCTGTCCCATATTTACCAACGCATCCCCGATACTGGCATCGCCATGCGGGTGATATTGCATAGACTGTCCTATGATATTGGCTACCTTATTGAACCTTCCGTCATCCATTTCCTTCATAGCATGTAATATCCTGCGTTGTACGGGTTTAAGCCCGTCTTCAACAGCCGGTACTGCCCTTTCGAGTATTACATAACTCGCGTAATCTAAAAACCACGTTTTATACTGGCCCCCGATGCCGGGTTCTGCTTGTCCCTGGTCTTTTTTATCTGTATTAGCCATTCTTCCTGCTTTCAAAAAAGTATAAATTTTATTGTTGCACGTCTTTGGTCTTTATCTCAAAATCTTTCATATTCCCAATTTTACCTTGTACGTCAAAAATATCCTGCGCTATCATAACCTTCAATCGCCAGAGTAAGAAAGCATCCCCGGTAGTATATTTTGTTTTATTCAGATACATATTTATAATCTTAGACGCTTTTTGCCAATATGCAGAAATAAATTTGCGAAACTCATTATCGAAAAAATTATATTCTTCCTGAATGATCTTCTTGCCTCCTTCCAACAAGCGTACTCCCTTGTTTTCATTGCAAATTCTTACCCATTCGTCCGGATCAACTTCAAACTCACTCAATGTAATCTCTCTCGCCAGTTTTCGGGCCTTAAGGAATTCTTTAGGTTGTATCTCACTGAGGTGCGTTGGATAAAAGATGCTTCCCTTCTCATTTATAAACGGTAAATTATTGAGGTAGAGAATATAAACACGGCCCTGAAACTCCTTCATATAATTCAGTAACCAATAATACCCACAAACATCATGGCTGTTTTGTGCCGCCCAAATCCAGATTGTTTCTGTTTCGGATCTGCGCATATTACCGACTATCCCTGCTACCGTATTATAATCATCCACTTCGCCAGTATCGACTTTGCCATCATAATCCCCACCTGCCAAGACATCCCTCCACCATTGTTTCCTGTTATCAATGCCAGTACCCAGATAAATATCAGCCAGTGGCCCAACAGCATAGTCGTCTTTTATCTGCACGATTTCTCCTTGTAAAGCATCATCCATTGTAATGGCCTGGGAAAGAATATTAACGTCATCCGAGTTAAAAACTATATGTATCAAAGTATCGAAAATTAATCGTTATATAATAATATCTACTGCGGTGTAATCAGGTAATAAGCACAGGTAGTGAAAAAGTTTCTTATATATCTACAGCCTGACAGCCATTTGTTTTGTTTCCGGGGTTTCCAGCCGAACTTATATTCATAGATAGGGTTTAAAAGGTAAAGAGCTCTGTTTGTGATCTTATATCCGTTTTGCCGAACTATACCTTCAAATCTTTCCAAAGATATCCCTGTTTCCTTTATTTCAACAAAGGCATCTACATTTTCGCCTGCTTTGCCAAGCAGCCATTTATATACAGGCATGGGTAAAAGATGGAAATAAGGCAATTTACTCAACCACTTATGCTGCATAACTTGTTGATGCCCGCCAAAAGGCATCTGCCAGGGTGGGAATCCAAAAAAAATAACACCACCGGGATTTAAAAAAGTTTTCATCCATGCAATCAGGCGAGACTGGTCATGTATATGCTCGATAACATCTTTCAGCACTATTATATCGAACCCTGAAGGAAATTCTTTTTCAACATTTACTAAATAAATATCCCTTGATAAGAAAGAGATAAGCCCTGCTTCCATTTCACTTTTCAGCCATTCCCTGGCCAGGACCAGCCTTGGTTCATCCAGTTCTACACCGACACCTGTACATCCCTTTTCAAGAAATGCTTTTAAAACACCAGCCTCACCACATCCTATCTCCAGTACCCTATCGCCTGGTTTGATAGATTTATACTGTTCAATAAAGGGTATGACATATTTACGGGTATTATCAACCTGTATATCAAAGTACCTCTTCTTATCTGTATGAAATTCGAACAATTTGTTGTATTTTATTTTTCTACGGCTTCTTCTGCCAGGTCAATCTCCACTTTAAGGTTCTCAATAATAAAATCCTGGCGGGCCGGAGTATTCTTGCCCATATAATATTCCAGTAATTCCTGTACATGTGTCTCCGGCAGTAACATCACAGGCTGCAATTTAATATCTGTACTGATAAAACGGGCAAATTCTTCAGGGCTGATTTCTCCCAGCCCCTTAAATCGTGTTATCTCAGGTTTATTTCCAAGTTTTTGAATAGCTACCTGTTTTTCATTCTCATCATAACAATAGATGGTTTCCTGTTTGTTACGTACCCTGAACAGTGGCGTTTCAAGAATATAAACATGCCCGTTTTTAACCAGATCGGGGAAGAATTGCAGAAAGAATGTCATGAGCAACAACCGTATATGCATACCATCCACATCTGCATCAGTTGCAATGACAATATTATTATAACGCAATCCCTCATACCCCTCTTCAACGTTGAGGGCATGTTGCAAAAGGTTAAATTCTTCATTTTCATAAACCACTTTTTTAGTAGCCCCAAAACTGTTAAGAGGTTTTCCTCTCAAACTGAAAACAGCCTGCGTTTCTACATTCCTGGCCTTAGTGATACTACCGCTGGCGCTATCGCCTTCTGTAATAAATATAGTCGTTTCCTTTTGTTTTTCGGCAATTTTATCTTTATCCTTACCCGAAGGCTCATCATTGTAATGAAACTTGCAGTCCCGTAATTTCTTATTATGCAGATTGGCTTTCTTAGCCCTTTCATTGGCCAGTTTCTTTATGCCGGCCAATTCTTTTCTTTCCCTTTCATTCTGTTCTATTCTTTTTTTCAATGCATCAGCAGTAGAAGGGTTCCTATGAAGAAAATTATCAAGTTCTCGGGCAAGGAAATCACCTATGAAATTACGCATAGTTGGCCCGCCTTCATATACATTCTGTGAACCTAGCTTAGTCTTTGTCTGTGATTCAAATACAGGTTCCTGTACCCTTACTGACAGTGCTGCGCAAATACTGCCCCGTATATCTGCCGCATCATAATCTTTCTTGTAAAATTCTCTTATTGTCTTGACAAAACTCTCACGGAAAGCGGCCAGATGTGTCCCTCCTTGCGTTGTAAACTGACCATTTACAAAGCTGTAATAATCTTCCCCATAAGCGTTTTCGTGTGTAAATGCCACTTCAATATCGTCGCCTTTGAGATGTACTATAGGATAGCGGATCTCATCTTCATTTGTTTTGCGCTGAAGCAGGTCTAATAAGCCGCTTTTACTGACATACCTTTTCCCGTTCAGAATCATTATCAACCCTGCATTGAGATAACAATAATTCCAAAACTGGTTATCCAGGTATTCCTGTACAAAATGAAAATTCTTAAATACAGTATCGTCGGGTATAAAAGTAATTAAGGTGCCATTTGTTTCTTTGGTACCAGCCTCTTTGTATTCTTTGATAAGAACCCCTTTCTCGAATTCGGCTGTTTTTTCTTTCCCATCCCGGAATGATGTAACCTTAAAATAGTTGCTCAATGCGTTAACAGCCTTAGTACCAACACCATTCAGCCCAACACTTTTTTGAAAAGCCTTACTGTCATATTTGGCGCCAGTATTAATCTTGCTAACCACATCCACTACTTTCCCGAGCGGAATACCTCTCCCGTAGTCACGCACACTAATGGTTTTACCGGCAATATCCACTTCCACCTGTTTCCCATATCCCATTGTATGCTCATCAATACAGTTATCAATAACTTCTTTTAATAATACATACACCCCGTCATCCGGACTACTCCCATCTCCCAGCTTACCTATATACATACCGGGGCGGAGGCGGATATGTTCTTTCCAATCCAAACTTCTGATCGAGTCTTCATTATAGGCAAATAAATCTTTATCAGGCATATCTTGTCTTTTCAGCGTTGCGAATATAGAGTAATGAAATGATTTTCTGTATCAACGAATTATCCACAATAAATGATAAAATGTGCGAAAATGCAGCAAATAAGCATTGGCCCGAAACATTTTTTTATCAAAATTTTCCAATCCGGCGCATCATACGGCATTTTATACATTATACATTCGGTTCTATAAAAACCGTTTTTAATTTACTCCAAATAATCTTATCATCTTCAACAAATAATCATAATTTTTTTTAATGGATGCAACCGTATTAATATTTTTTAATCTCTGTTAAGTAACTGATTATACCTAATCAATTTATTTACACTTAAATCAGAATATATGAAATTTTCAAAGGTTTTGTTTTTTACAGGATTAGCTGTCACCATTTGTATCAGCAGTTGCAAACCTAAAGATTCCGATATTAAAACAACTGTTGACATGACAATAAATGCAACGCCTGAACTATCGGGGATCAAAGCGGAAGTAAAGGAAGGTGTTGTTACTCTTCTGGGAACATTAAAAGATTCCGCCTCCCTGGCAAAAGCCATTTCCCTGACAGAAAAAATAAAAGGCGTTAAGTCTGTGGTAAACAACCTGGCCGTTTCACAGGAAAATCCTGCAAACACAGCACCCGCTTATATTGCTACCGCAGATGAAATGTTAATCCGTTCTGTAAATGATGCCTTGAAAGATTTCCCCGAAGTGAAGAGTGCGGTTTCCGGAGGAGTGGTTACGCTATCAGGAAGCATAAACAAGTCTTCCTTACAAAGGCTGATGGTACTTATCCATTCCTTAAAACCCAAAAAAATAGAAAACAAACTGATTCTTAAATAAATCAAACAAATAATTATGAGTTTACAAGAAAAATATAAAGAACTGATTGATGCTGCCCACAAAGAAAATGTATCCAACCTTGCGGTAAGTGAAGCAGAAGGCGTTTTACATATTGAAGGAATCGCAGCAAATGCGACATCTAAACAACAATTATGGGATATTTACGAAAAACTTGATCCGGGTTTCACTTCCGGCGACATGGTATTGAACATAAATGCTACAGAAGGAATTGCAGAAGGCGCAAAACTTAAAGTAACTACCAACAAAAGCAATCTCAATATACGGAAAGCCCCGGGAATTGACCAGGCAATTATTGGCAAGGCTACACATGGAGAAATAATAACATTGGTTAAAAAGGAATCTGACCAGTGGTGGTATATAAAAACAGATAACGGGCAGGAAGGATTTTGTTTTACACAATACCTGACGCCACTAGGATAACATCTTTAAAAAAAATAGCCCTTCAAGCCCGAAGGGTTATTTTTTTATTATATGCGCATACTACCTTTTATAAAATCACTCACAAGATAGCTGATTAATTTACCTGCGGATTCATCTTTACGGCCATCTGCAAGATGTGTAGCCCCTCCGCAGATATGCAAATAAGCTGCTTTTGTATCAATAGAAGTGTAACTTATATACTGACGAGCCTGTAATACGGTAATTCCTGACGGAGAAGATGATCCGCTTAATATATCTTCTATACAATCCAGGTCTAGTTCAATCCCTGTAAATGTATCTTCTGTAAAACCGATTGCTGTGGCAATGGCCTGAAAAAAATTTTTCTTTTCATAAAGAAAAATATCTTCGTAAGTAATATACTGAACAAACGGACTTTCGTCCAGATCTACAAGCACATGCTGTGGGATATAACTTTCATGGATACCGATGACACTGTATTTGCCTAAAAAACCATCGGTTTCAGCATACCTGAAAGCATTTTCACAATGTCTCCCATTGACGGGCTTATAATCAGCCTGAGCATCCAAATT
This sequence comes from uncultured Ferruginibacter sp., assembly GCA_964554605.1. Taxonomy (GTDB): domain Bacteria; phylum Bacteroidota; class Bacteroidia; order Chitinophagales; family Chitinophagaceae; genus Ferruginibacter. The sequence goes on along the minus strand of CAZKPH010000025.1, from coordinate 7,807 downwards.
AATAACATTGACCTGAGACAAGGGAATTAATCCGGCAGACTGAAGCCCTTTTGCTGCCCCCTTTATGATGGGATATGCATTATTATGCCCTCCCCCTATAATTATTGGTATTTTCTTACAGGAAACTATAGTTTTTATAACTTTTTCAACTTCTTCATCAATAAGTTTTACTGCATGACGGTATGCATCTACCATTTCTTCCGTGCCTTTCGCATTTCTTTCAATCAGGTATTTGATATCCCCAAAATCGAAATGCCCCAGCAGCAATACATTTTCCCCTGACATTAAATCATTTGACTGGAGATTTAGGAATGAAGTAAGGAACGGCAACCAGTTTGTATCAGCACCTCCAACTCCGTAACTGGCATTTACACCAATGTCTTCAGGAATTCCCAGTAATACATAGGTTGCTTTAGATTGAGCCAATGCCTCTCCCATTTCAATATCAGATGCCAACGTTGTAATCCTTTCCCCCAATTTCGTTTCCAATTTCCTTAACATCGTCAGGGAAATGATATCCTCTTTTGTATACAACTTGAAATGTTTCATACTGGAAAGTTAGTAAATATTGCCCTTTATTTAATTCATTTAAGTGGTTAATTCCACGATCTGAGTTTCTCCAAAACAAAAGCCGCATACTGTTCTAATCCGGGGTCCCTGGCACCCATTAGCAACAAGACACAATTTTCAGTCAGATGTGATTTAACTACATTAGGAAACTGGCTCCGGTCTTCAATAAAAAAAGCATTGCAGCCTCTTTCTCTCAGGCCGCAGATGAGATCATTTGCAGATATGTCTTTAACTGCGGTACCTCCGGCATAAAATATTTCGCTCATCCATATTTCATCTGTGCCACGCAGTACATCTGCAATTTCTTTAACAAAATCATTACGGAGAAATCTCGTAGGCCCATACCCATGAGGCTGGAACCAGGCAATAACTCTCGGCGCAATATATTGGCACGCCGCTATTGACGCTGCGCATTTTGCAGGGTTATGAGCATAATCGTCAATCAACATTACACCATTAATGTTGCCCAATACCTGGTGGCGCCGGTAAATCCCTTCATAATTTGCAAGCGCTTTTGCAGAAATCGCAACATCCACTCCGGCCAGTGCAGCTACCGCCGTTGCTGCCAAAGCATTTTCCATATTGTGTTTCCCAACGGTCTGAAGCGTAAAGGGTACTTCATTAATGAAAAAATGAATCTGTAACCCTTCCTGCCAAAAACCTGATGCCATAAACCCCGCAGCCCTGCCTTTCATGGAAGAAAAATCCAGGCATGGATCCTGAGACAATTCTCTGGCCAGCGAGTGCGATTGATTAACCACAAAATATTTACGGGTATTGTTTTTAAATATTGTAAATACCTGCTTCAGTTCACTGATCTCCTGATGATCCTTATCAATATTCAACAGTAACCCAATCTCCGGGCGGTATTGTACAATAGACCCGTCACTTTCATCCGCTTCAATTACCAGCCACTCTCCCTCACCAACTTTCGCATTTCCTATTTTCCCTTCTTTAATTATACTCACCAAACCAGCACCGCTAATGATGCTGGGATGTAATCCCGCAAATTGAAGTATTTCAAAAAGCATGGCACTGGTAGTACTTTTCCCTGATGTTCCCCCTACTGCAATTGTTTTTTTCCCTTCAGCTATTATTGCCAGCAGTTCTGATCTTTTTATAATAGGGATATTCAATTCCTTTGTTTTCCTGACTTCATAAACTGAATCTTCTATCGCAGTAGAAACTACAACCAGGTCTGTTGCTGAAGATATCCCTTCGCCATTTTGCAAAAAACATTTTACACCGGCTTCTTCCAGTTTTTGCCTTACGTCATTATATGTATCCGGAGAAAAATACCGGTCGCTCCCACTTACATTTTTGCCAGTGCCTGCCAGATACTGAGCAATGGCACTCATTCCACTTCCTGCAACTCCGATAAAAAAAACGTTTTGAAAATCATTTATACTTTTAACCATTTATTACGTTTTAATTTCTGTCCCATTTATTATGATGCAATGTACGATATGCAACAATAACACTTATCAGTATTAGTATTGCAGCCAGGAAAAAAGGTGCTCCGGGTAGATAAAGAGGGGCATCCTTATGGCTAAAGTAATAAAAAAGATTATTCATTATCAATGGGCCGATAATAGCACAGATACTCATTAAACTTGTCAATACCCCTTGCAGTTCTCCCTGCTCACTTGAAGATACATGCCCTGTCATTACAGCCTGTAATGCAGGCTGGCTGATACCTCCCATACAATATGGCACCAGGAATACAAACATCATCCATGATTGGCTGGCCAGGCCAAACAGAAACATTCCTAAAGCTGAGAATATTAGGCCTATGTAAATACTTTTATTATTTCCTAAAACAGGATTAATTTTCCGGATTAGTAAACCCTGGACAATAGCAACCAATACTCCGACTATACCCAGCGAAATCCCTACCATACCTTCAGACCAGTGAAAGCGAAACATCGTATAATAATTCCAATTGCTCTGCACGGCATGAGATGCAATATAGACTAAGAAAATAGCTATAATGAGCCCCCCAAGTGAAGGATATTTTTTAAGGTGGGCAATAGCCCCGACAGGATTAGCTTTTGCCCATTTAATATCTCTTCGCTTTTCTTCAGGCAAAGATTCGGGCAAAATAAAATAACCATATAGCACATTCATCAAAGCCAATACAGATGCGGCATAAAAAGGAATTCTTTCACCATAATTTCCCAATAACCCGCCTATTACAGGTCCAATGATAAATCCCAAACCAAATGCAGCCCCTATCATACCAAAATTGCCCGCTCTGTTTTCCGCAGTGCTTATATCTGCAATATATGCTGTGGCAGTTGTAAAACTGGCACCCGTTATGCCAGCTAATATCCTTCCAATAAAAAGCCATCCGTAAGATGGAGCCATAGCCAAAAACAAATAATCGATGCCAAACCCCAACAAAGAAATCAGGAGGACAGGCCTTCTTCCATATTTATCACTTAAGCTCCCAAGCAGTGGGGCAAAAATGAACTGCACAAATGCATAGGCAAACATTAACCAACTTCCGTATTTAGAAGCTGAACTCAGGTCCGTATGTTTCAGCGTGGTAATCAATGACGGCATTACAGGCATTATAACCCCAAATCCTATAACATCAATCAGAAGTGTAATAAAAATAAAACCTATAGCAGCTTTCTTTCCTGTATGAATCATTGTTTTCGTTTAGAAAACAAAAATGCCTTTTTTTATAAAAATAAAAAACTGTTTTCCATAAATGGAAAGAAAATATCCGGAATGATACAATAAGTAAGTAAGAATTTAATCTGAAATAAGCATGCGGTTGAGAGTTACAATAACCAAACCGGAAATAGCTGAAATGATCGTAAAAAGAATTATGTCCACAACTACTCCTGTCAAACTCATAATATTGGTCATACTGTACATATTCAAATCAAAAGCGCCGCTTACGAAAAAACCAACAACTGACCCGGTTATTATTGCGGGCAGGTAATTGTTTACGGCAGATTTTATAAATATGTATGTAAGTGCGGCGGCATAGCAGAAATTACTTATTGCCAGATGCATAATGAGCGAATGCTGCCGATACAAATTAACTGGCTGAGGTAACCCATGATGTATAGCAAAAAAATTGCTGGCCAGAATACCGTAAATAAGCCATCCTAATAGAAAAATGGTTATCCCGCCGGATAAGGTTCCGAGAATCATTTTTTTGTAACTCATTTGAAGCGGTTTTAGATGTTATTATAAGGTTAACAGTTTCCCAGAAAATTATTGCATTATGTAATTCTTCAGATGATCAATCGTTTCCTTTTGCTGTGCAATAATAGCATTTACTACATCTCCGATTGAAATTATCCCAATCACAGTATTATTTTCAATAACAGGTAAATGGCGGATGTGCCTGTTGCTCATCAACTCCATACATTTTTCAATCGGATCTGAAGGTTCTATTGTTATTACTTTTTCCGTCATAACTTCACTAATAGAAGTTTCGTGAGAATTCCTGCCTTTGAGAACGACTTTTCGGGCATAATCCCTTTCCGAAAAGATACCGGCTAATTCTTTTCCGTTTATTACGGGTACAGCACCTATATTATTCTCACTCATGAGTTTGAGGGTGTTAAACACAGTTTCATTGCTGGAAACAGAAAAAATAGTCGTGTCTTTTGTTTTCAAAATATCTGCAACTTTCATGAGAACAATCGTTTAAGTTAGAAAAGAGTAAATTGAAGATAGTAAAAAAAAACGAACAACAGAAGTTTGGCACAGCAAAAAAAAGGAATGTGCAAAAAACAATATTAACGTAAAGAGTAATCCAGATTTTTTGTCGTAAATTTAAAGCAGTGCGTACGTATTATTTACGTAAGAGGTTTTTGAAATATGAAAAAATGGCAGCAAGGGTTACTTTTTATGTTTTCGGGTATTAAATATTAATAAAGGCTAATTATAATTAACATAAACTCATTGCTAACATACACACACATTACCTACTATGATCAAAAAAACGTTTTATAAGACGAAAGATTACTGTAAAGTCAAATTTACTGTTCAGGTTGAAGATGCCAAAAAAGTAGAATTGCTTGGCCTTAACAATGACTGGAAAAAGCCAGTTGTGCTTGAAAAAAAGAAAGACGGCATTTTCTCTATAGAAGTGAATTTGCCTAAAGACTCTGAACACGAATTCAAATACCTGGTTGACAAGAAAACATGGCTTAACGATGCAGAAGCTGATAGCCATAAATCAAACGTATTTGGCGGAGAAAACAGTGTTATCAAATTATAAACAGTAATAACCCTATTTTGGAAGATGCCTCGTGAAACATAAGTTTTTGTGTTTCGTGAGGTTTCTTTTTTTATTACAAATACTTCTTCGCCGTCAAAGCATCCATCAGTTTCATTACAGCTACCCCATCTTCTGCAGGGCAAGGGCTATCCCCACAACCGGAAAAATATTTCACCACTTCCTGAATCATAGGCTGCTGAACGTGTAAGATAGGGTCAAAAGAATAGATATCCTTTTTCCCATTAATCGTCACTGTTACCGTGTGTCCCTCAAAAATGCTGAATTCGATCTTACCTGCCGAACCCGTCATTTCACATTTATCACATTCGTCATCTGCATTAACATTAAAACACCAAACACCCGAAAAGAGAGCACCACAGTCAAACAAAATATTTCCCGAAACTATATCATCCGCATTATAAGCCCCTGCCTGATTGGCAGCGATCCCTTCTACACGTTTTACTTTTCCAAAATAATAATACATCAGGTCTAATTGGTGTGGTGCAAGATCATGGAATAGGCCACCGCCTGAAACTGATGGGTCTAAACGCCAAAGTGTAACGGGATCAACAGAAAGAGGCTTTCTGTATAATTCCATCCTGGCGATCCGGATATCACCGACTACTCTGTTATCTATAAGTTCTTTAACCTTCCTGAATAAGGGCTGAGAGCGGCGATAATGCGCTACAACAAGCTTAACATTCCGTTCTTTTGCAAAGGCTGTCATCTTTGAAGCCTCAATTGAATTTAATGCCATCGGTTTTTCAACATATACTGGTTTCCCGGCTGCTATTGCAGCATAGGCATATTCTGTATGAGATGAAGGCGGAGTAGCGATATAAATGGCATTCACCTCGGGGTCTTTGATAATATCCTCTGCGTTGGAATACCATTTGGGTACATTATGCCTTTTTGCATAATCCTGCGCCTTTATTGCATCTCTTCTCATTACTGCTACCAAAGCAGAACCGTTCACTTTATTAAATGCTGGCCCGCTCTTTATTTCCGTAACATCGCCACAACCGATGATGCCCCAGTTTATCTTATTCATAAGGCAATATTTTAATAAATTTCTTTAGGCAAAGCTAGTAGATTTTATCATTTTCCCTGTAAATTTATATGCAATAACAACCCCATAAATGAAGTTATTAGCCCTTGTTATTGCACCTGGTCTTGCAATATGTCATTATATTTATTTTAAAGACAAAATAAATAAGGAGCCTGTAGGATCTCTCGTAGTATGCTTTTTATTGGGTATTATTAGTACCATCCCTGCGTTATTATTGGAATCTTTCTTCGGTAAGCCCCTTCATAACTTATTGGGCTACGGAGTGCCAGCTATAGCAGCCAAAGCCTTCGGGCTCATCGCTGTCAGCGAAGAGCTTAGCAAGTACATAATGATACGATGGTATGCCTATCCCAAAAAATCATTTGACGAGCCTTTTGACGGAATTGTATATGCGATAATGACGGGAATGGGATTTGCAACATTTGAAAATATCGGGTATGTATTATCGAACGGTATGAGTACAGGCATTATACGGATGTTTATTTCCGTTCCGGCACATGCTGCCTTTGCTGTGATGATGGGATACTATCTTGGATTGGCAAAATTCTATCCGAACAAAAAACCGTACTACCTCTTTTTATCAATTTTATTGCCGGTATTATTTCATGGAAGTTTTGATTTTTTCTTACTCATGAATCTGACCGGATGGAATATTCTGGGCGCATTGCTCTCCTTTTTTTTCGCCGTAAGGTTTTCCCTGAAAGCGATACGTACGAATCAGCAATTATCTGCGGATTATATCAAACAGAATTTTAAAAATAGTTTATGAAAATAAAATTCAGCCTTATTTGCCTTTTGTTGTTCACATTCAGATCCTATACCCAGGTGCTAACAATTCTTAGTGAAAATAAAGAGATTTCATTCCGGGGGCTATCCGTTGTCAATGACAGAGTAATATGGGCTTGTGGAAATAAGGGTACTGTCGGCATATCCATAGATAGTGGAAATACATGGAAATGGATTACAGTCCACGGTTTTGAAAAAACAGATTTCAGGGATATTGAAGCCTTTAATGAATCTTCAGCTCTTATTATGGGTACCGGCGAGCCTGCCTACATTCTCCAGACACTAAACGGAGGCGATGAATGGAAAGTCGTATATGAAAATAAAACGAAAGGGATGTTCCTTGATGCTATGGAATTCTGGAACGAGCAAAGCGGAATTGTAATCGGTGATCCTGTAAACGGGAAATTTTTTGTCGCAAGGTCCTTTGATGGTGGTACGCATTGGCGGGAGATACCACCGGAATATGAGCCCAAAGCAGATACCGGAGAAGCCTGTTTTGCTGCCAGCGGAACAAATATATGCAAGACAAATAATGCCGAAGCCGTATTTGTCAGTGGAGGCAAAAGATCCCGGATTTTTGTAAGAAATAGTAAAACAGATATCCCCTTCACTAATCTCTCAGAAACAACAGGGGCAAATTCAATTGCAGCCAGGAACAACAAAGTATTTATTATTGCCGGAGGTGATTTCAATAAAAAAGATTCTGCTACGGATAATTGTTTTATTACGCATGATGCAGGTAAAACCTGGCAAATACCCATTGTACCCCCTCGCGGATACAGGAGTTGTGTTATGTACATCGAAAAGAAAAAATGGCTTATGTGCGGATTAAACGGTATTGATTACAGCACAGATGATGGCCTGCATTGGACAAGCGCCAGTACTACCGGCTTTAATGTATGCAGAAAGCCGAAAAAAGGTAAAGCCATTTTTCTGGCGGGTAACGGGAAAATAGGGAAGATCACTTTTTGAACATAAAATACACAGCCCCAATTAATAAGGAAAAACTTACCAGGTATTTCCAATGAAAAGGCTCCTTCAGATAGATCACGGCAAATAGCGAAAACACAACCAATGTGATAACTTCCTGTGTCATTTTTAATTGAAAGCCACTAAATCCATTGCCGTAACCCAAC
>CAZKPH010000024.1:0-15220 GCA_964554605.1 uncultured Ferruginibacter sp. | reverse complement strand
ATTATAAAGGCGAAAATGGCCGCCAGCATATTGCTGTTATCGGGGATGGAGCTATGACAGCAGGGTTGGCATTTGAAGCGCTGAATCATGCCGGTATAGAAAAAAGCAATATTCTCATTATTCTGAACGATAATAATATGGGGATAGATCCCAGTGTGGGTGCGCTTAAGGAATACCTTACGGATATCACCACTTCTCAAACCTATAATCGTTTCAGGGAAGACCTTTGGAATGCAATGGGCAAATTGCCTGTCGGCAAAAATTTTACCAGGGAAATGGCCTCCAAGATAGAGGCAAGCATGAAAGGTGTTGTAAGCCGGAGCAGTAATTTGTTCGAAGCGCTTAAGTTGCGCTATTTCGGCCCGATCGACGGGCACAATATTACCAAGCTGGTAGATACTTTGCGTGACCTCAAAAATATTTCAGGGCCGAAGTTGTTGCATATAAAAACCGTAAAGGGCAAAGGATATGCCCTTGCCGAAAAAGACCAGACCACATGGCATGCCCCAGGCCTTTTTGATAAGGTGACAGGGGAAATAAAAAAGTCTGCATTTAATATTCCCCAACCCCCGAAATATCAGGATGTATTCGGGCAGACGTTAATTGAACTGGCAGAAAAAAACGATAAAATTTTTGGTATTACTCCAGCTATGCCCAGTGGTTGTTCGTTAAAGATGATGATGGAAAAAATGCCACACAGGGCATTTGATGTAGGTATCTGTGAGCAACATGCCGTAACGCTAAGTGCCGGTATGGCTACACAAGGTATGCGTGTGTTCTGTAATATTTATTCCTCTTTCATGCAGCGGGCTTACGATATGGTAATACATGATGTGGCTATTCAAAACCTGCCGGTTGTATTCTGCCTTGACAGGGCTGGTTTGGTTGGGGATGATGGCCCTACGCATCACGGAGCTTATGATATTGCTTATATGCGTTGTATTCCCAATCTGATCGTAAGTGCCCCAATGAATGAGTCTGAATTGCGTAACCTGATGTATACGGCACAGTTGGAAACAAATCAACATCCATTTATAATACGTTATCCCAGGGGGCAGGGTGTGATGGTGGACTGGAAAACCGAAATGAAAGAAATACCGATCGGCAGGGGGCGCAGGATTAAGGAAGGGGAGGGTATTGCTATACTTACTTTTGGCCATCCGGGCAACTTTGCCGCTGCGGCGATCCGTGATGCCAGAACAGAGGGGATCAACCCTGCGCATTATGATATGCGTTTTGTGAAACCAATTGATGAAGAATTGTTACATGAAGTATTTGCCAGGTTTAAAAAGATTATTACGGTAGAAGATGGTACTGTTATTGGAGGTTTCGGCAGCGCTGTCCTTGAATTCATGAATCAGTACGGTTATAAAGCCGAGGTCAAAATATTGGGTATTCCCGATAGATTGGTAGAACACGGCACACCAAAAGAATTATATGCTGAAATCGGGCTGGATGCCGGGCATATTCTGCAGGCTATAAAGCAAATGGCTGCCGTAAAAATTTCTTCATTGATTTGATACACTTCCTTCACTTAACATCCTGTTAAAGCCGGGGTTTCTAATTCTTTTTTTGTGGAAATGGCACAATCTTGTATCTAGGGATACAAACGCTTGTATGAAACCTTTTTGGAAAGCCTTTAGCCTGCTGTTGTTCTGCTCCATAGTAATAATTGCATTTGGGTATTTTACCCGCTACCGCCCTGCTAATACATCTTATAAGAAAACAAATAAACCCGGTTATAGCGAAAGATATCGTACAAATAATATTGAAGCGGAACGTTTAAAATTTAAAGCAGTTTTGGTGCGTTCATTTGTAAGCAATCATAGCTACGAAAATGCTTATTGCTTTCTTATCGATATGCATATCCCATCCGGGGAAAAAAGATTTTTCGTTTACAGCCTTTCAGGCGATTCTGTGATCATTTCCGGGCTGGTAACACATGGAAGCGGGTCTGCCAGGCGGGATGGGAAGCTTACGTTTTCCAATATTCCCGGAAGCAATGCTACGTCTTTGGGAAAATACAGAATAGCAGGATCCTACAATGGTAAATTCGGGCTGGCTTATAAATTATACGGATTAGATAGTTCTAACAGTAACGCTTTTAACCGTTTTGTAGTACTGCATTCACATTCCTGTGTGCCTGATGATGAAGTTTATCCTTTTCCGATATGCGAGAGTTGGGGCTGCCCTACCGTTTCGCCGGATTTTTTGCAACTACTAAAAATTTATATAGAAAAATCTTCCGATCCTGTGTTACTTCATATATTTTACTGATACAAACTGTAGCGGTTAGTACTTAAGCGGCAGCATGGGTATTTCAATAGCTAATAATTCACTTTCCTCCCCGGCAGTAACCGTAAACAAATCAGTATCGTATATGCCAATGGCATCTCTTTTCCCAAGATGCCAAGCATTTACTTTTGCACTGCCACTAATAACTACCAAAAAAACGCCATTGCCCTGGAACCCTGTTCTGTATTCAATTTTTTGGCCTTCGGCTAAATGAGTAAGTGCAAAACGGGCATCCTGATTAATCCATAATCCTTTATCCTCTTTGAGGGGGCTTACTACAAATTGCCATTTATTTTCTCTTTCGGTAATATCAAAAGTTTTTTGTTCATACCTGGGAATGATATTTCTTTTTTTAGGTAAGACCCATATTTGAAAAAGAGTAAGTGGTTCTGTTTCCGATGCATTAGCTTCACTATGCCGGACGCCGCTTCCGGCACTCATAATCTGAATGTCGCCTGCTTTAATGACTCCGTACCCGCCTGTACTGTCTTTATGTTCTATAACACCTGTAAATGGAATGGTAACGATTTCCATATTGTCATGCGGATGAACCGGGAATTTTCCACCACCGGCAATAAAATCATCGTTGAGTACACGCAGCAGGCCAAAATGGATCCTTTCGGGATTGTAATACTGGCCAAAACTGAAATAATAATTGGGTTTTAACCATCCATAATCTGCACTGCCTCTTTCTTCTGCTTTGAATAATGCTGATTTCATAACTAAGATGTATTTAATGTTACAACATCAAACAAAATGCCATGAAGAAATATATGCCAAAATTGCCTGTTTTGGGGCATTATTGAAAAAGTTCATCAACAGGAGCTTCGGGTGGGGTTTCTTCTTCCCGGTTATCGTTCCATTCGATAATGAAATTATTGCGGCCTTCACCGGTGAGGATAGTCATATACCGTTGCTGAATTAATTCAAGCAATGAAAGGAAAAGAAAAATGGCATGAATCCGATTTTCACAATATTCAAATATCTTTTCAAAAGCTAGCGTTTTTTCCCTGGCGCATACATCCAGCATATATTCCCTGCTGCCTTCCATAGTGTAGTTGTACTGTACTACTGTGTGAACAGGTTTGTTATTTCGCTCCTGCAGTTTTTGGATCACTCTTTCAAAGGCTTTCATTAGCTTAAAGAGAGTAACGGTTTGTATTTCGGTACCTTCTCCGGCTTCTTCACCTATTTGTGCCAGTTCTTTCTGGAGGTTTCCCCGTTTTATCATCAGCATCCTGATCTCTTCCATTTCTGCCAGCTTAGCTGATGCGTCTTTGAATTTCTTATACTCCAATATTTTATTTACCAATTCCTGCCGCGGGTCTATTTCATTGCCCTGCTCGTCCAACTCTTTTCTTGGGATAAGCATCTTTGCTTTGATACGCATAAGTGTACTTACAAAAAGAATGAACTCGCTGCTAAGTTCTATATTCAATTTTTCCGACTGGTGGATATAATCGAGAAAATCATTGGTTATACGTGTGATAGGTATGTTATAAATGTCGAGTTCATCTCTTTCTATGAAGAAAAGCAACAGGTCGAACGGCCCTTCAAATTGGTCTAATTTTATCTGGTAAGATGCTGTATTCACAATACGTTTTTTTCGTCTGTTATTATCGGGCAAATGTATAAATAAGTTCAGATAAATGATCTGAAAATTAATTAAGCCATTTTGCAGATGTTTAGAGCTTGTAACTTAGCCCAACGCCGATTCCATGCTGTGTTTGCAGGCGCCCGATCTCAAAATCATTATATCTCACATTTACGCTAACTGTTGCCCCCATGTATTTATTTACAGTAAGTGTAAAGAGGTTAGCCCAATCTAAAATGGCATTCGCGGGATGGTCCATGTAATTAGAATAAATGGTTGCTACAGATTTATAATTAACGCCTTTAGCAATGTTCTTCGCATATTTCGCCTGGATAAAAGCACCAAGGCCAAGAGCAACTGTTTTTCCTGAATCAACACCAAAAGCAGGGATATTTTTAACCGAAGGAGCCAGTTTGGTTGTCAGGTTAAGCATGGCAGGGGATACGAGCAACGAAAAGTTATCATTAGGCTTGTACATGATACCAGGCCCTAATTTAATATATCCGGGAGTAAGGAAATATTGCTCAAATTGGCTTTCCAGGCTAAAAAAGCCGGCAATATTCCAATTCTTCCTGAATTCTTTACCGTAAATGGAGCTGAAATTAAAATAGTCGTCATTCTTAAGGAATTTAGTGCCGGTGGATGTGGCTCTTGTAACTCCATATCTTGCCCGGAAAGAGTTCAGCCAGTTAGACTTATTTCTTTTTCTATCAAAATCGTAATCAAGTATCCCTTTGACGCCAATTGCAAATTTTTCACCCCCTTTTACCCAGTAATCATTTCTTCCAGATTCATTTATAGCTACATTGATTGTGCCCCCTTTGGTCCATCCTTCTTTCAGGTCTGTTTTCTGTTTTGTGAGGTTATTTGCAGCCTGTTCAGTTACTTTTTTTGTTTCGTCGGTTGTTAGTTGCGCTTTTAACTGGCCTATAAAAAAAAATACTGCGCAAGACAAAAAGAGTCTATTACTCATTGTAATGAATATTTAATATATTAAAAAAGCGGCTAATTTTATTAGCCGCCGCAAAAATAGTGGATTATATTATTTCTTTAAAGCATCTCTTATTTCCGTAAGCAATTTATCCGTAGAAGAGGGTTCTGCCGGAGCAGCTTCTTTCTTTTTGTTGACAGAATTTATTGCCTTTATCAAAACAAAGAGAGCAAATGCGATTATAAGAAATTTAATAATGGCGGCCAGGAACTTGCCATATTTGACAGCGCCCCAGGCAAGTTTTTCCAGATCTTCTACCTGTGCGGCTTTTAAGGCAGGGGTCAGCAGCAAGGGAGTAATAACATCGTCTACTAGTGAAGATATAATAGCTCCGAAAGCAGCCCCAATCACTACGGCCACTGCCAGGTCCACTACATTGCCTTTTGTGGCAAATTCCTTGAATTCTTTGATAAATCTCATGGTTGTAATTTTTTAGGTTTGTTTAGATAAGTCGCATTTATTTCTAAAAGGTTGCGTCTTATTTGAAATAAAGTTAATTGTTATATGTTATAACTGAAAATATGTGGGAGTATTTCTTTTATTGCGAATCAGAAGTAGATTTTTTATATCAACTTTGCGGCGTGAATAAAAAAATGCTTAACTGGTTCATTTTTATAATCCTCTCTGTGATATGGGGAAGCAGTTTTATTTTAATGAAAATAGGGCTGACAGCCTTAAGTGCTTACCAGGTTGCTTCTTTAAGGATTTTTTTTGCCGGTCTCTGCCTTTTGCCGGCAGCTTTGAAATATATTCCCCAAATACCCTCCGGAAAGCTTTTGCTGGTATTCCTGAGTGGTACTATCGGGAATCTTATTCCCGCTTATCTATTTTGCTTTGCCGAAATGAAAATTGATTCAACGCTTGCAGGGACACTAAATTCCCTGACTCCGATTTTTGTAGTACTTACCGGAGCCGTTTTCTTTCGAATAATACCTTCCCTGCAAAAGACACTTGGGATTTTTGTAGCATTTATGGGCAGCGTTTTGTTGGTCTCAAGCAAGGGGTCAGTAAATGTTCAGCGGGAAATAACATATGTACTCATGGTGGTACTGGCTACTATCATGTACGGGTATAACATAAATATGGTAGCTCGTAGTTTGAAAAATATTCCCTCTCTGCATATCGCTGCTGTTGCGTTTGCTTTAAATGCTATTCCTGCTCTGGTAGTGCTTATCTCGACATCCTACTTTTCTATGCCTCTTCTGCATAAGGAAGTCCTTATTGCTACCGGCAGTGCTGCTGTCTTAGGTATCATCGGCACGGCCATATCTACCGTGATTTTTTATAAACTGGTAAAAGGAGCTGGTGGAATTTTTGCCAGTATGGTTACTTACGGTATTCCTGTCGTGTCTATCGGGTGGGGGGTTATTTACAGAGAACAGGTTGGGTTATGGCAGGTTTTGAGCCTGGTTGTAATACTTTCGGGAGTCTATATTTCTAATCTGAAAACCCAAAAATTTTCAAATAACGTTAAAGCACACACGAAATAAACCGATACCGCCTGTCATCTCCCAGGAGACAGTTTACAAAATACTATATATGTGCCTTGCAGGCAGGGGAATCCGCTAAAATCTACTGAAATCAGACTTTTTAAATTATTCCTGAAAAAAACAAGTTTTTTTTTAAGATTTTTTGATAACAAAGGGGGAAAACTTTCGCAAATCAGTACGGTATTGCATTGCCAATTTTTGCACATTTCTTTTCCACAGGTGTTGATATTTATAACCTTGAAAATTGATTTCTAGAAAATATTTTCGTTAACCCTTAACAATTACTTAACCTGTTAATGCGACCCACAAAATATGGCAATTAAAAAACCGACAAACAAAGGCTTACAGTTGAGCCGGCAATTTACAAGAGAGGGTGTTTCGCCTTACGATATGTTTGAATATGATTATCGGACATCACTTATAAAAAACCCGTCGGGTGAGATTGTATTTCAGATGGATAATGTAGAGGTTCCCAAAAAGTGGAGCCAGATTGCTACAGATATCCTTGCCCAAAAATATTTCAGGAAAGCTGGTGTTCCTTTAGGCGATGGAACCACCGGCAGGGAAACAAGCGTTAAACAGGTTGCTCACCGTATGGCTCATTGTTGGAGAGTATGGGGAGAAAAATATGGTTATTTTGCTTCTGCAAAAGATGCACAGGTCTTTTACGAAGAGTTGGTTTATTCAATACTCAACCAGGCCTGCGTGCCTAATAGCCCTCAGTGGTTCAATACAGGGTTATACGAAGTATACGGGATTTCGGGAAAACCCCAAGGGCATTACTATGTTGACGAAAAAGACGGTAAACTTAAAAAATCTACCTCTGCTTATGAACGGCCGCAGCCACATGCTTGCTTCATTCTTAGCGTCGATGATGACCTGGTGAACGAAGGAGGGATTATGGACCTATGGGTGAGAGAAGCCAGGATATTTAAATACGGCAGCGGTGTTGGTACTAATTTCAGCAATATCAGAGGCGAAGGCGAAAAACTTAGTGGCGGGGGTACCTCCAGTGGTTTGATGAGTTTTTTAAAGATTGGAGACAGGGCTGCTGGTGCTATCAAAAGTGGAGGCACTACCCGAAGGGCAGCCAAAATGGTCTGTCTGGATCTCGATCATCCTGAA
Organism: uncultured Ferruginibacter sp.; assembly: GCA_964554605.1. Classification (GTDB taxonomy): domain Bacteria; phylum Bacteroidota; class Bacteroidia; order Chitinophagales; family Chitinophagaceae; genus Ferruginibacter. The sequence goes on along the minus strand of CAZKPH010000024.1, from coordinate 7,725 downwards.
ATTGAAAGTTTTGTAAGTTGGAAAGTTGAAGAAGAAGACAAAGTAGCAGCACTCATTGAAGCAGGTTATTCCAGTGATTATGAAGGAGAGGCATACCGTACTGTAAGCGGTCAGAACAGTAATAATTCCGTTCGCATACCGAATTCGTTTTTCAAGGCACTGGATGCTGATGGGGAATGGGAATTGAAAGGAAGAAATAATGGCCAGGTAATGAAAACCGTAAAGGCCAAAGAACTTTGGAATAAGATTAGTTATGCAGCGTGGCGTTGTGCCGACCCTGGGACACAATATGATACAACGATCAACGAATGGCATACATGCCCGGAAGGAGGCACTATCAGGGCATCTAATCCTTGTAGCGAATATATGTTCTTGGATAACACGGCTTGTAACCTTGCTTCCGTTAACCTGCGTAAATTTTTTGACGAGAACTCAAATATTTTTGATGTAAAAGGGTTTGAACATACATGTCGGTTGTGGACGATAGTATTGGAAATATCTGTATTAATGGCTCAATTTCCGTCGAAGGAAGTAGCTCAGCTATCTTATGATTACAGGACTCTGGGATTGGGATATGCTAATCTCGGTTCTATGCTGATGGTGAGCGGTATTCCTTATGACAGTGAAGAAGCAAGGGCAATAGCGGGTGCTATTACCGCTATCATGACAGGAGTTACTTATAAGACCTCCGCTGAGATGGCTTCGCATTTAGGTGCTTTCACCAAATACGAAATAAATAAAAAACACATGCTTCGTGTAATGCGCAACCACCGTGCTGCTGCATATGATGCACAGGAAGCATACGAAGGATTGGGAATAAAACCACAGGGAATAAGCGCTAAATATTGCCCGGATTATTTATTAAAGGCGGCCACAGAAGCCTGGAATGATGCTGTAAAACTTGGCGAACAGTACGGGTACCGCAATGCTCAGACAACAGTTATTGCCCCTACAGGTACAATCGGGTTGGTTATGGATTGTGATACAACAGGTGTAGAGCCTGATTTTGCTTTGGTAAAATTCAAAAAACTGAGTGGCGGGGGGTATTTTAAGATCATTAATCAAAGTGTCCCGGCTGCATTAAGGAATCTTAAGTATGCTGAGCATGAAATTGAAGCGATTGTAAATTATGCAAAAGGGCATGCTACATTAAACGGAGCACCACATATCAATACACAGTCGCTGCTTGAAAAAGGATTTACACAGGAAGATATCGATAAAGTTGAAGCTATGCTTGGCAGTGCTTTTGAGATCGGATTTGCTTTCAATGTATTTACATTTGGAGAAGAAACGCTCCAGCGTTTAGGTTTTATACCGGAGCAATACAACAATTTTGAATGGAATTTATTAGAAGCCCTTGGCTTTACTGATACGCAAATCAATGAAGCCAATGTTTATGTATGCGGTACAATGACAGTGGAAGGCGCACCTTTCCTGAAAGAAGAACATTTGCCTGTTTTTGATTGCGCCAATAAATGCGGCCAGATTGGAGAACGGTATATACATGCACATGGACATATCCGGATGATGGGTGCAGTCCAGCCATTCCTTAGTGGTGCAATCAGTAAAACTATCAATTTGCCACATGAAGCTACAGTAGAAGAAATAGCTGACTGTTACCGCTTAAGCTGGGAATTGGGGTTAAAAGCGAATGCACTTTATCGTGACGGGTCAAAACTATCACAACCACTCAGTAATAAATCCGACAAGAAGAAAAAAGTATCGGGAACTGAAGAAAACCCGCTTGCTGAAAATGAAGCGTCACAGATTGTTGATATGAGTAAACTTACTGTTGATGAATTACTGGATGAAGTAAGCAAGCGTATGCAAAGCAGCCCCGATACGGTGCTGAAAGCAAGATTAGCAAAGATTGTGGAAAGGAAAACGTTGCCGGCTAAACGCAGAGGCTTTACACAAAAAGCCAAAATCAACGGCCAGACATTGTTCCTGCGTACCGGCGAATATGGTGATGGCACAGTTGGCGAAATATTTATAGATATGGCAAAAGAGGGGGCTACGGTTCGTAGTATGCTTAACTGTTTTGCTATTGCCATTTCAATAGGGCTACAGTACGGTGTCCCGTTGGAAGAATTTGTTGAAAAATTTGTATTCACCAGGTTCGAGCCGGCAGGAATGGTAGATCATCCGAATATTAAAAGTACAACTTCTATTATAGATTTTGTATTCCGCTCCCTCGCATATGAATATCTTGGGCGTAACGATTTAGTGCATGTACTAGATAAGCCCGAGGTTGAGAATTTAGGTGAAGAGGATTGGGATATCAATACCCCTACCATCGGGGAAAGAAAACCTGAGTTAAGCGAAGTAAGGATAGTAGGTAATCCAACTTCTTCCAATACGAATGTACAGCCACACAGAACACCTTCTCCCAAACATCACCACCATCATGGGCATATGGACCCGGTAAGTGCTGCTGCAAAAAGTCGGCAGAGCGATGCCCCAGCCTGCACTAATTGCGGAAGTATAACTACCCGGAGCGGGGCTTGCTATAAATGTGAAAATTGTGGAACACAGGGAGGTTGCGGGTAGTTTATTAAGGCAATGCTTTAATATAAGGATCTTCAAGGACCTTTATTATCGTATGGGAAATAAGATTAACATTGTTATATAGCAACTAAGGATAAAACCATAAACGGAAGATTCAAAGCTTCGTTGGAAGCAACCCATTAAATGGCTGTATTAACCAAATTTCGACAACAATAATATCAGGAAGGTGTATGTGTAATATAATATATCAGCAAAATGGATAGATTCCGGGGTAAAAGATTGTAATGGCTGATAAATATTCGGATTATAAAATGGATGAAATAACCAGGATGCTTTTTCCCTAAGTGCAAAAGATGAATTGACAGGTTGCTGGTTTTAAAAAATAGAATGAACAAAACGGGGTAGCAGAGATGCTATCCCGTTGTTATTATCAATAAAATAATGTTGGGTTAGCCCCGCTTTACCAGTTGAGCGGTAAGATCAGCTTCAGTACAGAGCTTGGTTCCTACAAATACACTGCCTCTCATTACGCAGATACCTCTTCTGATAGGTTCAATTAATTCCATCTTAAGCAGCATAGTATCTCCAGGAATAACTTTTTGCTTGAATTTACAATTATCTATTTTTAGGAAATAAGTATCATATTGGCCTTCAGGCATTGCATTGATACAAAGGATTCCTCCTGTTTGCGCAAGTGCCTCTATTTGCAGGACTCCTGGCATTACGGGGTTACCAGGGAAATGTCCCTGAAAGAAATTTTCGTTGAAAGTGAGGTTTTTTAGCCCAACAATATGGGTATCAGAAAGTTCTATGATTTTATCTACAAACAAAAAAGGATACCTGTGAGGAAGTGTTTTTTCAATTTGTTGTAAAGTATAAACCGGTGATTGGTTCGGGTCGTATATCGGGAAATCCTTTGTATGTTTATTCTTCTTAATGTATTGTTTGAGCTTTCTGGCAAATTCTACATTGCTGCTATGTCCCGGCCTGTTGGCTATAATATGAGCTTTGATAGGATACCCAATAAGGGATAAATCGCCAATTACATCCAATAACTTATGTCGTGCCGGTTCGTTGGGGTATCTTAATTCGATATTGTTAAGATAGCCTTCACTTTTTACTTCCACCTTTTCTTTGTTGAATACTTTAGCCAGTCTCGCCATTTCTTCGTCGGTAACTTGTTTATCAACAACAACGATAGCATTATTGACGTCACCGCCTTTAATAAGGTTGTTTTCCAACAACATTTCCAGTTCATGAAGAAAGCAGAAAGTGCGGCAGGGAGCGATTTCTTTAACAAAATCTTTCATCGATTTAAGCCCGGCATGTTGTGTGCCTAATACCGGCGAGTTGAAATCGATTAATGTTGTTAATTTATAATTGGTTGCCGGTAAAGCCGTCATTTCCACCCTTTTCTTTTCGTCGTAATATGAGATATTAGTATCAATTGTGTACCATGCTTTTGCGGCTTCTTGTTCCATCACTCCTGTCTCCTCAATAATCTCAACAAAAGGATGGCTACTGCCGTCAATTATGGGGATTTCCGGCCCATTTATCTCAATCAGGCAATTATCTACACCCGTACCAACCAAAGCGGCAAGGATATGCTCAACGGTACTGATCTTTACATCTCCGCTTTCTAGTGTTGTTCCACGGGATGTATCCGTTACTAGATCGCAATCAGCCTTTATTAATGGCATTCCGGGAAGGTCTATTCGTTGAAACTGATATCCAAATCCTGGGTTAGCAGGCTTAAGGGTCATATCTACTTTTATCCCCGTATGCAAACCTGTACCCGAAATACTAACCGATGAACACAATGTATGTTGCTTATCCGGGTTAAAATTATTCGTCATTCGTCTAAGTAAAATTTATTAGATGGCAAATATATTCAAATTATCAGGCAAAAACCGATAATAGTGTCGGTTGGTTGTAAAAGAGAAAAAAACTTTTCTAGAACTGGAACTGGAAACTGCCAAAAATACCGAAACGGGAACTTTGCCGGTCAGGTAGCGGCCGGGGCAATAGTCTCCACACAAAATCAAGGCGGAATATTTTAAAAATATTATCTATGCCTGTCCCAGCTTCAAAATATGTCTTGTTATCCAACACGGAAAAAAATTTGCCTCCGTTATTGTTTAGTATCTCATTTTCCTGGGAAAGGGAACCCCAGATGGCTTTAGCATTCCAGAATTGCCGGAGTTTTAGTTTTCTTGTAAGCGGAATAAAGCGGAATAAGCCTGAGCCGACATTGTGTTCAATGTTGATGCCGGCATACTTATCGCTCAGGTATTCAAAGCGGTTCATGAGGTTAAAGCTTGAGTAATTGTAATAATACAGGTCATTACCCGGATGGATTTCAAGGAATGGATAGGGCAATGCTCCATATATTTTTCCTGCATAGGCTTTATATGAAAATGACCCGTAAGGAGAAATCTTCATATAATCACTTACAGAACCGCCAATCCGCGAGTAATTATAATTGCTTCCCAATATGCCCTGAAGGCCTTTTGAAAAAGTGATTTCGATTACCGGGTACTTTGTTCCCAAAGAATACCTGAAATAATCCCCGTCAATAAACTGTTCTAAATATGCAAAGCGAAGGCGCAGGGCAATCTCAAAATTATTCAGAGGGGTGGCCTTACTGTCGAACTGAGAGGATATGAAAGGCAAATTTTGCAGAGGGGTATATTCTTTATGTATAGTAAACCATTCGGTAGAGAAGCCTTTCCCCAATTCCCTGAATACTTCAAAACGGGTTTCTTTCAGGCGGATGAATTTTAGTGTAGTATTGGGTTTTCTGACGGCAAGAGAGAAGATATTGTCCTGCCCCACATCCGTAAGTTGATTAATGCCATTGTCTATATCATTCATGTAAGACAAATGGAGGCGGGTCCGCAAGGGCTCTCTTTTTGTTATCCAATACACTTCGGCCTTGCCTTTCAGGCGTTCATCCTTAGTGCCATAAGCCAGGTAAGAATGCAGATAGATGTGTTTATTAAAACCGGTTGTTGTTCCCAGATCAAATCGCAGGCGCAGCCCTTCCCATGAATTACTGCTGATCCAGTTGAACCACGGGCCTATCTCATAGTTGCCAATAGATTTATAGCCGGTACCTATAAATTTAAGCGTATTTTCCAATCGTTGGAATTTGGGCATTTTCAATAGTTTATCTATAGTGGCATAGATGGCTTTTTCATTTTTCGATAAAGAATCGTGGCGTAATAAAGCCCATGCTGAATCCGATGTGTTCAGGCTGTTAGGATCTGTTTTAACGGTTTCTTCCAACGATTGTTTATGCAAAATAGCAGTAAGCGAATCACTATTAATAGCAATATTTTTATAGGATGTTGTTTTTCTACCGATGAATGTTAATGACTGAGATCCCATTATCTTAAAGTCTGCAAAAAATTTATCCCGGCTGAGAAAATAGATACTATCATTGATCGGGATAAATTCCTGGAACACGCTGATCCTATCAATATAATTGATATTAGCCTCTTTTCCGAGGTATAGGTTTAATTTTTGAATCTGGTATGTAATGCCGAATACCCAGGCATCGCCTTCAAAAGTATTTTGCCCCGGATGCTTAGGTTTAAAAACAAAGTGAAGTATCTTTCTGCCACTTAACATTTGCGTATCAGGGACATAAAAGTTGTAATACACATCAGCGTTGTCATTAAACGGGCTGATAAAATCCTTGTCCATTACGGTTATAAAATTGCTGTAACAGTTGACATTCTGGTTCATCACACCAAGGAGCCGGGTAATACTTTCATTCTTAAATCCTTTTGTATTGCTAGCTTTTATATTTTCGTAGATTCTTCTGGGGGCCTTTTGGTAGGCATAGTCACTGATGCTCTCCAGGAGGTAAGCGGGGAGGAAAGGCTCGCTTTCCGAAGTGCTGTCAATGTTATTGAAAATGAAAGAGAATGGCCGGAAGATAAAGTTCCTTTTTAATTTTTCCGGGTTGAACTTCTTAATGTCAACTTCGAGCTTATTGTATGCTTCATAACCGAAATTAGCCAGATTATAACGATTGTATTGTTTTTTATGGCTCATTATTTTTTTCCAGAGGAAGAGTCCTTTATTGATCTTCGTTTTAACAATAACACCGATATTGGATGCCCCTCTTTGTAATTGAACAAGGATACTTGTATTTTGGATGGAATCGGTTAATGGTATTCTGGCTGTTTCATAGCCAACGCAACTTATAATAAGTGTGTCGCGGATACGGCCAGGTACAAATGAAAATCCTCCGGCACTATCGGTAATATGCCCTCTGGTCGTTTGTGCAAAATATACTGAAGCAAAGCTGATAGGCTCTTTGGTATGGCCATCAATAACCGTACCTTTAATAGAGAGGTTTTGGGAAAAAGACTTTACAGAAAAAGCGATTGAGCAAAAAGAGAACAAACACAATAACCTCAAAAACTTCATTATATAAATTTTAATCAGTTCCGGAAAGCGGCACTGGCAAAATTATATATATTCTATTATTTAATTTTTCCCGGATGTTAAAGTTGTGATTAAATTTTCCAACTCTTTGATTTTCTTTTCAAGATCTGGGAGTTTTCTGGACACGGCCTGGCTCCGTAATGCAGCGGCATATTCATATGCAGGAGAGCCAGTTACGGATTTGCCGGGATCGAGCGATTTACTAACGCCGCTTTGCGCATTTATTTTAGCTCCGTCTCCGATAGTGATATGCCCTACTATACCTGCCTGCCCGCCTATAAGCACATTTTTGCCGATTTTTGTGCTGCCGCTGATTCCGGCTTGTGCAGCGATAACAGTATTGGTACCGACCTCAACATTATGTGCTATTTGCAAAAGGTTATCCAATTTGGCGCCGTTTCTTATAATCGTACTACCGATAGTAGCCCTGTCTATACAGGTATTAGCGCCGATTTCAACATTGTCTTCTATAATTACATTCCCGATCTGAGGAACTTTCTTATATGTGCCGTCTGACTGGGGAGCAAAACCGAAACCATCACTGCCAATAACCGTACCGGAATGAATAATGGCATTTCTGCCTATCACGCAATCATTATAGATATTAACTCCCGCGTGCAGGATTGTATCGTCTCCGATAATAACATTCTTACCAATAATCACATTTGGAAAAATTTTGACATTATTGCCAATAACGGCATTTTCACCGATATAGGAAAATGAGGCTATGTAAATGTTATTCCCCAAACGGGCTGATTC
>CAZKPH010000023.1:0-15795 GCA_964554605.1 uncultured Ferruginibacter sp. | reverse complement strand
TTATCGGCGAAGTTGCAGACATTATTGCTTCTAATGATCTTGAGAATCGCATTACCGGTACAGATGAAGATTATGAGATCATCTTTATTGAAGTGCGGTATGACAAAGATGAGGAAGACGAGAAAGAGGCAATCCATGAAATTGAAGATTGCATTAATGACTTTGACGACGATGAAGATGACGAGAAAGAGGGGGATTAACCCCTCTTTTTAAAAATTTAATCAATTGATTATCAATTATATGTATATTTGAAATACCAATTCAATGAAAAGCAAAATTATACCAATTAAAAACCAATTTGATCAAAATGACAAACTTGATTTAGCTACCTGTAAACGAATATTAAATGCAGAAGAAAATAAATATACAGATGAAGAAATCATTCAAATCAGGGATTATCTGTATCAATTAGCAGAAATTGAATGCAGGTATTTTAAACAATGGCAGGCAGAACAAACTGATAATGTTAGACCGATAAATGCAAACAAACATGAAACAGAAGAAAGCGTTCCTTTATATCCGGGTGAGTACAGACGAACAGGCTGATAAAGGTTATTCACTCAAACATCAGGAGGAAAGGCTCCGAAGTTATTGCCAGTTCCAAAATATTGAGGTTGTTGAATTATACAAAGACGATCATTCTGCAAAAACGTTTGAACGACCTGCCTTTCAGCAATTTCTTTCTTTTATTAAGAAGAACAAAAGATCAGCAGACCTATTATTGTTTACAAAATGGGACAGGTTCAGCCGCAATGCAGCAGATGCGTACGGAATGATTAATACACTTAATAGTAGCGGTATCGAACCACAGGCTATTGAACAGCCGCTGGATTTGACTATACCGGAAAACAAAATCATGCTTGCATTTTATCTTGCTGCACCTGAAGTGGAGAACGATCGTAGGGCATTGAATGTAATTGTCGGCATGAGAAGGGCAAAGAAAGAAGGTCGATGGATGGCAACAGCTCCGAAAGGGTATAAGAATGTTCGTATAGAGAATAAACCTACCATTGTACCAAATGAAGATGCCAAATATGTAAAATGGATTTTTAATGAAATCAATAAAGGCGTTCTTGCTCCTGACCAGATAAGAAAGGCGGCCAATAAAAAGGGCTTTGAAGTCAGCCGAAGTTATTTCTGGACGATGATCCGCAATCCACTTTATTGTGGCAGATTATTTATTCCTGCTTATAAAGATGAAGAATCACATTATGTAAAAAGTGTGCATGAAACTTTAATCAGTGAGGAACTGTTTTACAATGTGCAGGATATTCTGAATGGTAAAAAGCGACCAACCGTTGCAAGTATGAAGCAAAAAGACGAATTGCCGCTCAGAGGTTTTCTCACTTGTTCTAAATGTGGTGGCAAACTAACCGGCAGTGCTTCGAAAGGGAAAATGCAACGATATTTTTATTATCACTGTCAGCCGGGATGTAAGGAAAGATTCCGTGCTGATGAAGCCAACGAAGAACTGGTTGCAGAATTACAAAAGATTGCCGCTAAAAAGGAAGCATTGAGATTGTATCGTATAATCCTTGAACGGGAATTAAAGAAAACCGGAAAAGAGAGTTCCGAAGACAAACAAAAGCTGAATACAGAAATAAAGAAGAACCAAGACAGGATTGAAAATGCACAAAAACTAATGCTGGATGGCCAGTTGGATATAAGCGAATACCGCTCCATCAAAAACAAATATGAAAATGTTATAAAGGACTTGCAGGCAGAAATGCAAACTTCGACTGTGAAGCCCGCTGATTACAAGCAATATCTCGACTTTGGATTCAACCTTCTCCAGAACGTAGACCGGGTATATGTTTCAGGCAATACGGCTCTTAAATCACAAATCCTGTGTTCGATATTCGCCGAAAAATTAACTTTTGAAGAAAAAAAATATCGAACACCCCAATATCATGAAGACCTTTTACTTATTCTCAATGCTGTCGAGGGTTCCGGAGAAAATAAAAAAGGACAAAATACGGGTAAAAGTAATTTGTCCTCTCTGGTAGCCCCTACAGGAATCGAACCTGTACCTTCAGAATCGGAATCTGAAATTCTATCCATTAAACTAAAGGGCCGTTCCGGGTAATAAAATCAATCATTTCCCGAAATTAACTATGTTGCTCCCGAATATCTTTACCGCTATTGCCAGCAATATTACGCCAAAAAATTTTCTTATTACCGCCATACCACTAGGGCCAAGCGCCTTTTCTATCCATTTCAGCGATTTAAGCACTATATATATCACTATACAGTTTATTAAAATCCCTATGACGATATTCAAATCGGAATAGTTAGCTTTTAAACTCATGATGGTTGTAAGTGTTCCGCTGCCTGCAATTAGCGGAAAAGCGATCGGGACAACGCTACCGCTCCTGGGATTTTGTTCCGGCTTGAAAAACTCATGTCCGAGTATCATCTCCATGCCGATAATGAATATCACAATACTACCGGCTACGGCAAATGACTTCACGTCGATTCCCATTACATTCAGCAATTGCCGCCCGGCAAATAAAAACAAAATCATCAATCCGCCTGAGGCCAGCGTTGCCTGGGAGGACTTGATCACGCCACCCATTCTTTCCTTCAGGGATGCCAATACAGGAACCGAACCGACTACATCTATTACGGCAAATAAAGTAAAAGTAACCGTTACGATCTCACTTACAGATATATCCCCAAAATTCATACAAAGGCATTTCGGCAAAGATAATCAGTATTGCGGTATTAATGAAGTTCCCTTTCTTTGGCAATGTATACTGTTTTTAATATTTTAAGGCAGTTAGCACACAAACAGCCCTGGTAAACAGATTCTATAAATTGCCGCTGCGCAGGGCTAAGCTGCACGGTGCTGCACTGGCAAAGATGAATCTTCCCAACCTTGCACTCAAAGCGCCCAAGACAACGGGGGCATATCTTTTCTTCATGCTTATCCATATAATCATAAACTGATCTGTATGCCTGCATTAGCATTGAAACGGCTTGTATTAAAGCCCCTTACATCAAAATATTCCTTATCCGTAAGATTCCGCAAATCCGTAAAGATTTTAATTTTTTTCCGTAACGTATATGCGGCGTACGCATTCAATACAATATACCCGGGCATCTGGTAAGGCGCTGCATTATATTGTGGTTCAAAGAAATGGCTGGCACTCCTCAAATGAATTGATGCGAATAAAGAAGGTGCTATTTTCCCGGAAACACTGATATTGAAAATATCTGCCGGCCTTCTGTACAGATTGAAATAGGTTGTATCTTTTTCTGCTGCCGTTTTTGTATGTACTTCCCCATCCGTATGGCTGTAAGATGCAGTAATGGAAACATTTTTATTGACCCTGACGGAAGATTCCAGTTCAATGCCCCAGTCTTTTTGCTTGTCTTCATTTTTGTAATAACTGTTCCAAAATGCATCGGTATAAAAAACAAAAACATCCCTGGTGTCTCGTTTAAATATTACCGCACGCCCTTTAAACAACCCTTTGTGATACTGTATCCCTGCTTCATAACTGACAGTTTGTTCCGGTTTCAGATCCTTGTTTCCATATTCACTATATAATTGATACAAAGACGGCACCCGATATGCCGACGATACATTGGCAAATAATTTTATCCGTGAAGAAATGTTTACAGACGGGTCAAAGCTATATGTGAAATTATTTCCGTATACAGAATGATGGTTCCATCTGCCACCCAGTTCTACAAAAAAAGTGCTATGGCGTTTTAATAATAAAGATGCGAAACCGCTTATTTGCCCTGATTTTACCGAGTCGGCACCCAGTGCCTTTGCAGGGGAACCCCAATCGGGGATAAAAATATATTCCTGGCTGCTGGCATTCTGCCTGTAATCTACTCCGGCAAGCCAGCTTATACTTTTGCAAAAACGAATATCTGCATACATTTCCGTGAAACAGGACCGACTGGTATATTTGCCCTTCTGATAATTGGAATACCCACCGATATCTGTGGAATCATCGGTATAATTTCTGTTGTACCAGTTATAGGCATAATTGAAATGAAGAGCAGTCTTTCTAATCTTGTACTGCAGGTTTAATCCGGTAATAGCATTGTAATATTTATATATATAGTCCTTATCGTCGGCAAAGGCCCCGGCGTCTATATCTGCCCGATGGTAACTATACTTGCCGTAAACACGTGCCATAATATTTGAACCAAGCGGAAAGCCAACAGAGCCCTGAAGTACATCCTGTTTAAATCCATCATTATCAAATGGCTTTTTACCGGAACTGTCATAGGCAGATGAGAAGCCACAACTTTGTACCCGGCTATACCCAACCGAATAATCGATCCCGTTACCACCATTCCCGCTAATTACAGTGGAAAGCCGATACGATCCGAAACTCCCTGCCGAAGCCGTAATATCGGAGACAAAAGGCTTTGTTGTGTTTTTCTTTGTAATAATATTGATTACACCGGCAACTGCATCGCTTCCGTATAATGTAGATTGTGCCCCCTTCAGTATTTCAATCCGTTCGATCAGGCCGATGGCAAAAGTATTAAGGTCAAATTCGCTACTCACGCCTGAAGCATCATATAAGGGTACGCCATCTATCAGGATAAGCGTATTGGCATAGTTAGCCCCTCTTATATAAACTGCCTGATTGGCTCCGGGGGCATTATTTGCACCACTAACTACTACGCCTACCTGCTCCTGCAATATTTCAGGAACTGACCTTGCAGAGGATTGCAATAGCTGCTCATGTGTGATTACAGTGAGCACCTTGCCGGTTTCACTTTGTTTTTGTGGAAATTTGTTGGCAGTTACTACCACATCTGCCAGGTTTCTGATGCTGTCCGCCTGTGCCAGCACCCTGCTACTGATAACCAGAGCAGCCATCAATACAATTGTTTTTTTCATTTTGAAAAAATTTGATTTGTGACTGCTTCCGAGAAAATAAAAAAGAAGAAATATAAATGCTTCGCAGCTTTTACACTCCAGCTTTTCACCCGAAAGCTTTATAATGTTGTTAAATGAAAATGGCAGGTCTTCTGGCTTGGCCTTACTGAAACCTTCCCGTCTCCTGTTTGTGGAGATAGTGGCAAATCTTCAGTAACTTATCTTCGGCATTTACAACATCCTTCCGAAGAGCCTTTACAGCTACGGGGATAGCGCCGGTCTTCCACCGGACTTCCCTTTTAATCCCGATAATCGGGAACCAAATTCATTGCAAATGTAACAGCGGCTTGATGAGCGATAAAATAAAACAATGCACAAATGTTGAAAACATTTGCAAGCCTTATTGAATATTATTCCGGCTTATTTCTGCAATCCTGCAGCAGCAATATACTGCTTCGGATTTTTTGCAAATTCTCCTTTACACTCAGTTGAACAAAAACCTAATACTTTTCCTTCATAGTGTAAAGTATCACTCACATTCCCTTTTGTAGGCATTTCGCATACAGGGTCTTTTTTATTATCCACTGCTACAGAGTCTAATCCGGAAGCAGGCGCTGCAACCATCGCTGAAGTATCTTTTGCTGCCTGTGGTTCCTTTGTGGCATTTGAATTACAGGAAGCCACGAACAACATTAAAACGAATGAAATTTTTCTCATGATTGTTTATTTTAAAACATATAATTAAATGTAACGGAAAATTGTGACTTAGCCTTTACATATCCCCTCGAAAGTTGTTGAGAAAGCGGATCGTTGTAAGTACAACCCACATTAATACGCCCGGTATAAAGTTCAAGCCCTGCCGTAAAAAAAGTAATGTTTCCTCCGCTGAAATGTTGTTTATCGCTATAATGCGTGTCTTCCTGCAGTTTTTCATACATGATGCCTGCGTTGGGCAGCAATGTGGTTTTCTTACCAACGTCTTTCCAATAGAAAAACTTAGCTGCCGTAGTGATCCTGTCTCCATACCGAAATTCATTTTTATTGGCCCCGTTTAAACGGTAATTGAAATCTGCATTTATCCCTGTACGTTTATACCGGCAAGTATAAATAGTATTGACAAGGTAATCCACGCTTCCAGTACCTGTATTCATGCTCGGATTTAATTCCCCTCCGCCGGAAGAAGGATTAAATTTCCCGACAGGCAGTTTAACCCCGGCCCCGGCTAAAAGCGTCTGTTTAAAATCCCGCCCGATATCGGAAGCATTGTCAAAAAGTGTATATGTAAATGCAACGGTCATATCTCCTGGTCCGGAAGCAGTACTTGATACTCCGTTCTCAACCTGCCTGAAATTATTAAAAGGCAGGAATGCGAGCAACTGTATTTTTTTACCTAAATAAAACCTGCCCCATAGCTCTGTTGAACTGAAATATTCTGTTGATGTGTTGCCGGGTATCAGTAATTGCTCTGAAATGAGATGTTGCGAAAAAAAACGGCGATTCGTGTACCGTATTCCCAGAATATTCTTCCGGAATTGCGGCAGGATACCGTAATGGTACCCATTGCCGGAACAACCGCATATTTCACATGCAAAGGATATTTCCATACTGCATACCAGAAGCAAAAATATTGCTGCCGGTTTACTGCTCAGCAAACCTTTTATCTTTAATGAAATTTTCATCTGTTAATGTTTTTAAGAATAGAATAATTTTTTTCTTTTCGTCTTCCGTAAGCGGGATCCCTGTAGCAGTGCCTTGTACCAATAGCGGATCCAGCGTAGGGCTCTGCCTTACTCCAGATTGATAATGATCCATAACTGCTTCGAGTGTACGAAACCTTCCATCATGCATATAGGGTGCCGTAATGGCAACATTTCTCAACCCCGGCACTTTAAATTTGTATTTATCGGCTTCGTTCAGTGTAACTAAATACCTTCCCAAATCATCAGTTAATGTAGGCGGGAGCCCGTTATTCCTGAATGACTGGTCTGTAAAAAGATCCGTAGCGTGGCATACCCGGCAATGGACATTGAATAACGCAAGCCCTTCTTTTTCGTCGGCAGAAAAATCACCTCCCGGTTCCCCTTGTACATATTTATCATATTTGGAATCAGCGCTTACCAGCATTAGCAGGAATTGAGACAAAGCTTTCAGCATCTTGTAAGAATTTATTTCTTCGCTGCCATATGCTTTTCGGAATAAGGTTTTGTATTTTGACGACTGGTTCAATTTCACCATTATGTCTTCAATAGAACCATCCATTTCCACATGGTTTTCTATTGGTGCAAGCGGCTGCAGGTCCAGATCGAAAATTCCTCCATCCCACATAAACGTGGCATAGAAGCCCAGGTTTTGCAACGCCGGGGAATTTCTTGTGCCGTTCTTATCATCTATTCCGTGGCTTACGGCATGGTCAGGATGGCAAAAGGCAGCCCCTTTTTGGTGGCAATTGCCACATGAAATCGTATTGTTCCTGGAAAGGATTGGATCATAGAACAAAGTGCGCCCCAGTATAAACTTGTTTTGCGTAAGCGTATTCCCGGCCAGGTTATATTTAAGTGGCGGGAAATTGGCTGGTATTTTTAACTCCAGCGGACTATCTGTCGAATCTTTGGAACAGGAACTGATAAACCCAACGATCAAAAAGGATAAAGAACCCAGCCAAAACAGCAGGGTTCTTTGCAAAGAAGTGGTACTAGTCATTATGAATATGATCTACGGTGAACATATCTTTGTAATTGTTGGCAATATTTACCGAAGGCGCTGTGAACATTACCATGGGAGTAGCAGCAATACTGATATTGGTACTTCCATCTAATACTTTAAGCGCATCGGCCAGCAGATGTACTTCAGGTTGCCTGCCTGAACGGACAACAGCTTTTGTAGGAAAAGCAAGCGATACCACTTTTATGTTATTAATAGTAGGGCTTGTCATACCGCCAAAACCGCCGATATGGTATTGAAATGCATTGCCCATAGCAGACGAAGGCGATGTCCCTTCCATCTTCAGAAATATATATCCCGAATTCCATGTCCAGTACATCCCCGCGGCTTCACCAGCAGGGTCAAGGGAGCCAGCCCGCTTAGAAATATCTGCTGTATTGCGAAGGCTATCCACGCCAATTGTGAAAGTTATCCCATTGTAATCTCCTGCCGGGACAGAAGATAGATTTATATCCTGCGAACTTTCATCGCTTTCCTTTACTAAGAAATAACTGCTATCCTGCGGCACGGTATATGTACTGCCATCATCCTTTTTCAGGATAATATTGCTGATATAATAATCAAACTTTGTAATGGTAAGGCTTTCTCCTGCGGCATTTGTATATGTACCTGTCTGTAATGCCAGATCGGAAGATCCGGCTATATTATCATAATGTAATGTGATCTTTCCGGTACTGCCTGCAGCCGGAGAATCATCCTTTTTACAGGAAACAAAAAATAAGGAAACAAAAAACGATATTAATAATGATATTCTTTTCATGTGTGGTTGTGTTGATTTAGTAAATAAAGAAATAGAATACTCTGACAGTGAGTATACAAACCCCTGCAGCCATTGCCAGGCTGATTGTCAATAATTAAATTTTTCCGCTCCGGAAAGCGAAAATGGTCCGACTAAAAAAAAGTGATATCAGGCAAAACGGGGCGGGCGCAGTAATTTATCAACAAAATGCTGCGATACAAGCTGTAAATTCCGCAGGTAATACTGCTTTGTAATTTCCTTTATTGAAGGAGGGTAAACAATCCTTTCCGAAACGAAAAAATAAATTTCCTCGTATTTCTCCTTATGGCTGTTCCCGGGTAGATTTTCTTCCTTATCTGCCTTTGCCATTTGTTTTTTCAAAAAACATTTCCCTTTACAGCAGGAACGGGGTTTATTCCTGTTTTCACAAATATTCCGGGCAATATAATCTTTATTTAACTCATAGTTCAGCCATACGGCAAAACGGCTGTAATTCTGAGCTAAAAGCGCTATTATCAATATGCTTACCGATATTATTTTCATTCCGGAAACGGTAAAAATAACAAATTGCGGCAATATTTCTGCCAATAACTAATTTTATGCTGCCGTTTATCACAATGACAGCTACGCATTATTTTTCGTTAATATACTTTTGTTATATGCAAATAAAATATTTTTCACTGCTTTTGATTATGAGCCTGCTCATAATTACGGACACCCAGTCCCAACAAAAATGGGACCTTCGACGGTGTGTCGATTATGCCGTTGCCAATAATATTTCTGTAAAGCAAACGGATATTACAGCCAAAATTGCTGAACTGGATTACAAACAAAGCCGCCTTTCCGGAATCCCAAGTTTAAGCTTCAGTACCAATCCTGCTTTTAGCAGCGGCCGTAACCAGGACCCTTCTTCTTACAGCTTGATCACAGAAAGTTATTTTTCGGCCAGTATGCAGTTACAAAGCAGTGTAGAAATATTTAGCTGGTTCAGCAAAAGAAATACTATAGCTGCAAACGAAATGAGTATGCTTGCCGCACGGGCCAGCACGGATAAGCTTAAAGACGATATTTCCCTTTCGGTGGCCAATGCCTATTTACAGGTTTTACTAACGAAGGAACAGGAAAAAATTGCCCTTGTACAGCTACAGCAATCCCAATCTCAGTTGGCAAATACCCGCAAGCAGGTAAATGCGGGAGCTTTACCCGAACTGAATGCTGCAGAAATGGAAACACAGGTTGCTACAGACAGTTTCAACTATATTTCCGCCGTGGGAAATGTTACACAAAGCATACTTAACCTCAAGGCCTATATGTCTATCGATGCGGGAATCCCATTTGAGGTAGAGACTCCCCCTGTAGACCTGATCCCTCTTGAAAAGATCGCCGATCTTCAACCGGAAGCCGTTTATTTACTGGCACTGGCCAATTTGCCACAACAGCGTGTCAACGATTTTAAACTCAAATCTGCCATAAAAACGGCTGCTGCAATGAAAGGAAATATGTACCCCACTGTTAGTGCATTCGGTTCTTTGAGTAGCAATTATGTTTACTCCCGTACACCGGTATATGAAAAGATACCTAATGGGTATGTTGCCACCGGATTAAAAGCTGATGCCGGCAATGGGGTATATTATGACGTGCTTAACCCCGTTTACATTAATGGCAACAGGTCCGGGTATAGCACTCCCAGTTCTTTTGGCAGCCAGTTGGATCAAAATTTCAGGCAATCGATAGGCATCAGTATAAGCGTGCCTATTTTCAGTGGAAGAAGCCTCCGTACCAATTGGGAAAAAAGCAGATTCAACCTTAAAAGCCTCCAATATCAAAAAGATGCGGATAATCTTAAGCTGAAACAAGATATTTACCTTGCCTTCAATTATGCACTAACCGCTATGGAAAAATTCAATGCGAGTAAAAAAACGGTTGAAACTGCGAAGCGTTCATTTGATTTTGCACAAAAAAGATACGATATTGGCATGCTTTCCGTATTGGAACTAATTACCAGCAAGAATAACCTGCTTAAAGCGAAGCTGGAATACGTACAAAACCAATTCGATTATGTTTTCAAAATGAAAGTACTCGAATATTATAAAGGCCAGGGAATAAAACTTTAATCGCTATCGCTGAAACAGAATATAAAATTTTAAAATACTTACAAATGAGTAAAACAGTTAAATGGATAGTTTTTGGATTGGGCGGACTTATTGTATTGCTGACTGTATTAAAAATAGCCGGTGTCTTCGGCAAAGATGAAGGCTTAAAAGTAACCACAGAAAAAGCTCAAAAAAGAACTATCACAGAAATCGTTAATGCCAGCGGAAAGATTTATCCGGAAATAGAGGTAAAAGTAAGCCCTGATATCAGCGGAGAAATAACGGAGCTAACCGTTCAGGAAGGCGATTCAGTTAGAAAGGGGCAGGTTGTTGCCAGGATATATGCCGACATATACAGCATTCAGCGCAATCAGGCTGCTTCCGGCGTTGAACAAACGCAGGCTCAGGTTGCAAACTCACAGGCTACACTGGAAGCATTAAGGGCTACACTGGAACAATCAGAGCGTACATATAATATGCAAAAACAATTATTTGCAGACAAAGTAATAAGCCAGAACGAATTTAATATAGCAGTGTCATCGTTCAAAAGCGCCAGGGCTAATTATAACGCAGCACAGCAAACCATCCGGAGCGGGCAAGCCGGTATTCTTAGCGCTAAAGCCAGCCTTGCCAAAGCCGACAAAGACCTTAGCAGAACTGCAGTACTTGCACCTATGGAAGGTGTTGTAAGCCTGTTGAGTGTCAAAAAAGGCGAACGTGTTGTCGGTAGCAATATGATGGCCGGTACCGAAATGTTACGTATCGCCGATATGTCGAAAATTGAGGTTCGGGTAGACGTTGGCGAAAGTGATATCCCTAAAGTACACCTGGGAGATAGTGCCGAAGTGGAGGTGGATGCTTATAACGACAGGAAATTCAAGGGTATTGTTACCCAAATTGCCAGCAGCAATAATGGCGCTGCTTCACAAAGCAGTTCTGCCAATACTTCTACAGATGTTACCAATTATAAAGTTTATATCCGCCTGTTGCCCGAAAGCTACGCTGATTTGCTAGGAAAAGGGTTTTCCCCTTTTAAACCGGGTATGAGCGCCAGTGCCGATATTCAAACCAAGACACACGTAAATGTTATTAGTGTTCCCATCAATGCCGTTACTACAAGGGAAAAATCGGACAGTTCCAAAAACGACCTCAAAAAAACAGATAAAACTGCCGCCGGTGTAAACAACACAACTACTGACAATGACCTTGATGTTGTTGTCTTTACATTAGACAAAAAAGAAGGCACTGTTAAAAAGGTAAAGGTAAAAACTGATATTCAGGATATTAATTATATAGAAGTAGCAGAAGGGCTAAAAGAAGGCGATGAAGTTATCACAGGCCCTTACGAAGTAGTAAGCAAACAACTTAAAGAAAAAGACAAAGTAAAAGTAGTTGATAAAAAAGACCTTTTTGAAATGAAGAAATAGGCTAAAAAAAATTACAATAAAAAAAAGGAGCCGGCCAGAATGAGCCGGCTTTTTTTTGCCACCTACAGGCTGCTTATCTACAAAAATTTGTATCTTGTATATGTCTTTACCTTTTATCCTTTCCAAATGAAACAAAACCATTCTTTTTTGAAATTGCTGTTTTTCCTGCTTGTAATATTTTGTTGCAAATCTTTAACAGCCCAGCAATCCCTCCTGGTCAATCTCGGGAGCAATACCTGCGCAGCACCATTATCTCCGTCGTTCTCTATTATCAGGGAACCTCTTTCTACCCCTTCCATAATAACCGATTGTAGCCTTTATGGCAGGATCCCCGATTATTATTTTACATTCATTGCCTATAATCCGAGCAATAACAAAATCTATGTCAATGATGTAAGATATATTACCGGATCGCGGATATGGATATTGGATATGGGCCTGCCGGATAGCATACAATGCCCTGCATATATTCCTGTTGACCCCGAATACGCTCCGGAATATTCGACCAATAATTTTGAATTTGATAATACCGGTAAATTATGGTCACTCAGAAATTATAATCCCGAAACAGGAACATGCAATATAGACCAATATGATATCCTTACAGGAAATATACTGGCAACAAAGACGCTCCGGTTCCCCGCAGGCAATTTTCCTACAGACATAGGTAGCGGCGACCTCTGCATCTTGCCCAACGGAAGATTATTTGCCACATTCGGCAGCAACCCTTCAAGGCTTTATGAAATCACTAATTATAATGACGGTATTGGTGATGCCAGTGCCGCTTTTCTTCAAAATATGCCTCGTAATACCTTTGGCATTGCCTACCTGAACGGCCAGCTCGAAATTACAGGTACCAACTCTTTCGATTCCTGCTATTATTTCGACTACGACATTTCTTCAAATACACTTGGCGCTTCAAAAAATTTTCAGAATGGTTATTCGCCGATAGACAACACCAGCATATCCCCCATAATCGGAGCTACGAAAAAATTACTTTCTGCCACAAAGATCAATAGCAATACCGCAAACCTCACATACGAAATTTATGTACAAAATATAGGAAACATTATTCTCAATAATGTAAACCTTACCGAAGACTTAGGAAAGGTCTTTGGCCCTGCCAATATCTCCAATGTAACTGTCCAATTCAGCGACGGATACAATGTGCCTTCCCTAACACTGAACCCTGCCTATAACGGCACCACTGTAACTAATTTGCTAAACGACGGACAGCAATTGAAAAACCACACTTCAGATACGGCAAACTATCTTTTCAAACTGGATATTTCCTTTACCGTCACCAACCTCAACTTGAACGATATTTATTACAACTCCGCTATCACCACCGCCAATATCGGTAGCGGTGATAATCTGATCCCCGTTTCCGATTCCTCCAACAACGGAGGCCCGGAGATGACCGACCCCAATAATAATGGCATTGCCAATGAATATGGCGAAAACATCCCTACACCATTCAAACTGCTGGATATCACTCCTGTAAGGTTCATTTCTGCCAGTGCCTCTTTACTCAGCCCCACAGCATCCCTTATCAAATGGAATATTGCCATACCGCAAAATAACATCAGTAAGTTTACCGTAGAATATAGTATTGATTGCATCCATTGGAAGCAGGCAGGAAATGTAGCCCCAGGGTCTCCCATGCAGGGAAGCTACAGCTTCACACATGAAAACATTCCTGCAGAAACACTATATTACAGGATAAGGGAGACCGATATAGGAGGTACAAGTATCCTGAGCAACATTATCCTTCTTAAAAACAATTTATCCGACCATACAATTTTTAATATTTATCCCAATCCGGCTTCTGACAAAATATTTATCAGTTCCGCAGGCCAGGCAGGCAATAATGATAAAACGACTTACGAACTTTTTGAAATCACAGGCAGGCGGTTGTACCTGTTGCAGAGCACAGAATCTGATGTCAATATCGACACGCACACTTTTCCGCAGGGAAGTTATTTTCTAAAGATTTCCAATTCGGAAAATACCCGGAGTTATAAATTACTGATAACACATCATTGAAAAAGAGAAGATGCCTTTTCCTGGTTCTCAGGTTTGCCTACATCAATAAGCAGGCTGTTGCTATGATCAAAACCCAATATGTCATGCTCGCCTGCAAGCCGGAGATAAACATCTACCATGGAAAACTTCCCCGTTTCCACCATCAACGGAAATATCTGTGGAGAAATAATATGAATGCCGCTGAATGCCGCCCTGTTCCCGGGTTTGCCTTTCGTTTCGCCGGTTTTAGCATTCATCCAGCCACAGAGATGCATATCCGCATCAAAAAGAAAATAACGTGATGTTTCCCGTTGTGTAACAGCCAACGTAGCCAGGGGATTATGTAGCTGGTGAAAGCCAATCATTTCAGCAATATCAAGATCTGTAAGGATATCTGCATTCATCAGCACAAACGGATCACTATCCGGCAATAAGGAAGCCGCTTTTTTCAGCCCGCCCCCGGTTTCCAGCACTGTGTCTGTTTCATCGCTTATAGTTATTGTACTGCCCCAGCCATTGCTACTCCGTACAGCCTTTTTTATTTGTTCCGCAAAATGATGCACATTCACCACAATCTCCTTTATCCCAAACCCGGCAAGATATTCCACATTGCGCTGCAAAAGGCTTTTGCCATTCACTATCGCCAGCGCCTTAGGGTGGCTATCCGTCCAGGGTTTCAGGCGGGTACCCAGCCCTGCAGCCAGTATCATTGCTTTTGTTACCTGCATAATATCTGCTAAAGGTTTTTTACCCAATTTTCTTTGTTAGTATGCATCAAATGTACCTTCACTCCAAATTTATTGCGAAGGTGCCTGGCCAGTGCCTCAGCAGCATACACACTTCTATGCTGCCCTCCCGTACATCCAAAATTTACCATCAGGCTGGCAAACCCCCGCCGGATATAATCTTCCACCGATACATCCACAATATTGTACACATTATTCATAAAATCGGGCATCCGCGTTTGCTGTTCCAGGAAATCCTTAACCGGTTTGTCCTGCCCCGATAAAGTTTTATATTCATCAATACGGCCGGGGTTTAGTATGCCTCTCATATCAAATACATACCCTCCCCCGTTGCCGGAGCCATCGGCAGGTATGCCATTTCTGTAAGAAAAACTTGTAATCGTAACCGTTAGCGGCGTATCGGGGCCGGCTTTTATATTTTCAAAACGCCCAATAATTTCCTCCCCGGTAATGATATTCAGCAAACGTTCAAATTCCGGCACACTGATACCTACCTCCTTATGCTGCAGGAACCATCCCAGGTTACGTATTGCCAGCGGGATACTTGTAAGAAAATGAGCTTTGCGTTCAAACAGCCCCCTGAACCCGTACGCCCCCAGCACCTGCAACAAACGCAGCAGCACATAGCCGTTATACTGGCTTTCAAAACGCAACCTGTCTACCGGTTTGCCCAACAGCCCTTCCACGCAGGAAATGTAATAATGCAACAGTTCATTTTTCCAGGCATCACTTATTTCTGCCTTAGCCTGCCATAATAAACTCGCCACGTCATATTGCAATGCCCCTTTCATCCCTCCCTGGTAATCAATAAAAAACACTTTGCCATCCCTGATCATTATATTCCTGCTCTGAAAATCCCTGTACATAAAGTACTTATGGTCTACATGAGTAAGATAAGTACTGAGTGCTTCAAAATCATCAATGAGTTTTTCTTTATCATACGGAATCTTAAGTGTATCCAGAAAATAATACTTAAAGTAAAGCAGGTCTGCCATGATAGCCTGCCGGCCAAATTCCCTGCTGGTAATACATGCCGTATAATCTAACCCTTCATCGCCACGTACCTGCAGGTGTGCCAGCGCTTTCAGGGCCTGCCTGTACAGTGCCAGTACATTTTCGGAATGCCCTTCCTTTTCAATACAATTCAGCAATGAAATACTCCCCAGGTCTTCCTGGATATAAAGAGTATTCT